>NZ_JBQTDC010000071.1:0-7422 GCF_052353045.1 Halomonas sp. AOP7-B1-5
GCTTGGCGCACAATGGCGGTGAACGTGTACCTGAGACACACAGGCGACGCCCCGTGCGAGCAAGCAGCTGGCCAGGGCGCTGATATCCCGATCACGGGAAACAAGCAGCCACGGAAGCGCCAGCAACGAAGGTTCTCTGGCCACCCATTCCCCCGCGATAAACGCCAGGGCCATATCCGCTGCCTGTGGCACACGCGGGCTGACGATTTCGAGTCGGTATTGCGAGCGTGATCCCACTTGTTTTTTCCAGTCAGGAATCACGTCACGGTTGTTCGTGGCGACCAGCACTTTGTCGGACGGCACCATCAGGGGCGCTGCCTGTACCGGCGATATCGCATCCGCGTCAATCACCACAACACGCGTCATGCCAAGCCCCCCCAGCGCCAGTTGGCGCTCGGCTTCCCGCAGACGGATGACCTGATGACATTCATTGATCAATTGACGGTGCTGAAGAAAAGTGGAAAACGACCAGGCGCGGCTACGCCAGGACAGGCGATACTCGATGTAGTACGCCAACAGTTCGCGGCTATCGCAGTCGATAAGATAGAAGTCCCGATCCAGATGGCTATGTTTCGGGGGCGCTGCGTGCTGGCGCAGCTGGTACGCCATCGCGTCGCAGGCATCTTCGTCCTGATCAAAGACCCATTCCCCACCTGGGCGCTTGGCCACACGAAAACGCTCGTAAGGCAGGGTGAAGGTCGCTACAAACGCCTGATCTTCGTCAGGTGCATCGTCATCGCTGAACAAATCAATTTCGAGGCTCAAGCCATAAGTGGCCTGCACATACGCTTCATCGTCGTGATCGTCCACCGGCTTGAAGACAAACGGCGCATAGTCGTGGGCAATCTCAAAGTCCATGCGGGTGGTGTACAGCGGGTGCCAGAGCTCAAACACCACCCGACCGGCGGCGACGCGTTTGCAGACCAGGTGATGCCCTCTCGGGATAATGAACTCATCGTCAAGCGGCACAGGAGCCGCACAGACAACAATTTCCCCTGGGCGGTAATCACGCTCAAGGAAGGGCTGCTGACCGGACAGCGCGATATCGACATGATGGCGCAGAGACATCACGTTCGGATCGTCAGCAGGTGCATCGGCCAGGGTGCGTACATGTTTGGTGGAGAGCTTGATGGCCTGCTCAGGGCGCATGGTGCGGTCGACGACCACGGGGTTCGTGCCACCCAGCACCTTGATGCACATCAGGTAGGTATTGGCGGGAATGGTGGCATCCTTTGTCTGGATGTCCACGGTGGATACAAAGGCGTCGAATTTGCGGATAGGCATCGTGTAACTCCTGGAAATAGTGAACGTCTACTTCCAGATTCTCACGACTTTTCAATCGACCAAGCGGTTAACGCCCTGTTTTTTAATTTTTTTCGCGCCTGAGTGTCAGGCGCGAAAAGGTGGGTCACGGTGTCAACAGTTCCACATCAAATGCTGTAATCTGCCGCTCGACACTGGAGAACTCTATTCCTACCAGGTAAATAGGCTTTCCACGGGCAAGTATCGACGTAGTAGTAGCCATCTTCACGAATATCCGCGAAGGTCTGAATCCCAATAGGTAGTTTTAGACGCTGAGAAGATGACATTGAAAATTCCCGAAAATAGTACGTCGATTCGATAGCTTAACATGATGACAGGCTATCAACTTGCCCGTTGTAGCTCCGCATCCTCGTCACGCTTATTCACCGCTGCCAACAACGTCTGGTCAGCCAACGCTTGCATGTCGATATGGCCACGAAACACCCATTCCTGCGCCACCCTGGCCCAGTGCGGCTGTACCAATCCTACAGTGAAACGTCGGTCGGCTTCCCTGACAACTCCTTCCAGTAGCGTGACCGGCAAGGCTCCTTCCAGACTGTCCTGGCGTATCCAGACCGACGCATGATCCGCTCCCACGAACAATACCGTGCGTTTACCTCGGCGGCTGGTGAACTGCGCAATGATCGGCGTGTCCTGGGACGGGTCAAACCGGATGGTTGGAATCGACGGGCTAACACGAAATTGACAGATGGTGCGTGGCGTTTTCGCTGAATGTGACATCAGTGACTCCTGGTGAATCGAATTTGCGTTTGTGATGCCACCACGATGCCACAGGTGGATTGTTTGCCAAGAGGCTGCGAATCCTGGCGGGTGCAAAAAAGTGCTCGCACGGGCTTGGTCGATTGAAAAGCCGTGATAGCTTGAAAGAGATCGGCACAACCAGCCACTCGATAAAACTAACCTGATCAGTGGCTTGTACCGAGCATACAGGTTTCCGACAAGTCGGTTTTCCGACAAGCCGGTAAACAGCACTCTCGGCTGTTTAATGAGGAAAAAAACGATGACGGATAACACACTTCCCAGCGGCGGTGACTGCTTTCAGGTGGCAGGGCAGTTAATCGTGAGGTGTCGAGACATTCACGCTCAATCTACCAAAGGCGTCACCGACAAGGTGTTGGCCCATGGCGTCGTCACAGGACAAGGGCCGGTTAGCGGTATTCGCTTCAGCCATGCCTGGATCGAAGGCGTTAAGAACGGCATATCTGTCGTTATTGATCTGTCAAACGGCCAGCGGTTTGTCGGCCCAAGGGCGCTTTATTATGCGATAGGCCAGATAGAACCAAAGGAGGTGTGCCGCTATAGCAAGGAGGTCGCCCGAGCAAAAATGCTGCAAACCGAGCATTACGGGCCTTGGGAGGGGGAAGTCGCCCGACTCGGGCTTTAAGTAAGCGCCCATTCCGTCGGATAAGGACGGAATGGGCATACCGCATACTCAAACTGTGGAGGTCTGTCATGCAGCCCATACAACATATCACACTTCACGCGATGTCGGGAGCCGATTTCAGAGGCTTCCTGAACCTGCTTAACGCACTGGCCAGCAAGGAGTGGTCGGTGGACTCCAAAGCCTCACAGGATGCCTTTGCACTGGCTCTCCAAGCAGGCAAAGCTCGCTGAAAAAGCTGATTTCCCATGCGTAACGCCGATAGCGACCTGCATTAAGGTGAGCTATCGGCGGTTTTGGCGATTTTTTTGGAAGGAAGACAACATGCCTGTATCCGAGGCGCTGGAAGAAATCGACGACTCCGCGTACAGCGCGACGCTGGCCGAGCCGATAGCAGCGGCGTACACGCGAAACGACCTGACGCTTTAACCACTGTTTGATACCCACGTTGCTATTAAGACACCAAGGAGAACGCCATGCCTACCTTTCTGATTCGCGCCTTCGCTACACAAGTCCCTTGCCAGAGCCTCGCCGAACTCGGCGGGGTCTTGCACCGCGATTTTGCAGGCCAATCGGTCGCTGTGCAGTTTGATCGTCCTAGCGGGCTGCGTCATGTCGCATTTGTCGATGTCAACGACAGAGGGCTGGCCAGTAGTTATAGCGCACCGCTGCCCGCCGAGCTGGCACCCTTGGCTGCCTCTGAGCGTACTTTTCGTGTGCTTGTGACAGACATTGCCTACGACAACGACGAGAACGCCCCAGAACTGCCTCACACGCTTTGTTTTGCGTTTGACGAGGTGATTGACGCTGAAACACTGGAGCAGGTTGTCAGCGACCGGATAAGCGACGAGACAGGGTTTTGCCACCACGGCTTCCAGATGCAGCTTCTCGATTGCTGGGCAAAAACCGTGTTCGTCGATTTTGCCTCCGACCATTTCAAGCATTTTGGTGCTTTCCCTGGTGACATTGCGCTGGCGTCTCACGAAGGAAACGAAGTCGTCTACGGGTTCGATGCTTATATGTCCTTGGCAAACGTGGAAATGGAGCGTATTGCAGGCCACCCAGCAAGCGAAAGAGAGTTATCATAAGGTTTGAAATGGCACGAAGCGGGGAGTGTCTATTGAGCGAGCGCTCCCCTTAAACCCCGATACTGTTTTCCCTGTCATAAATACTCACCGGATACACCCATGCTCCATCAGCCACCCTGCCAACGCCCTGACACCCTTTCGCCTAGCTGGCGTGAGTCCAAGTTTGTCTACTGGCCTCCCTCACATGCGACGCCGACCGTGCGAATCCCCCTGCCCTGCGGGACAAACGATAGCCTCAGTATCAAGCCGGAGGCCGATCGCACTTAAAAGAAGGCGAGATACCTGGGGTTCAGCACATTGAGCGCAAAAACGGTTCGACGTATTGGGTAGCCACCTGGTACGAGCCGGTGGGCGAGGGAAAACGCAAGAAAAGATCAAAATGGTTTTCTTATGGTGGCCCCCATTCAATGTTTCGCTACAGCGAACAGGCAAAAGACGCTGCCAGAGAACGGCGTCAAACAGAAGAAGCTCGCTGGTATAGCGTCTCTGGCGATCACGCGCATCGCCAACGTAACCGCATTGACTGACTGACCTCTTTTCCACGTCGCACCGCCTTGGCCGATTCGACACTTGTGGTATTCCTGTTGGCAACACGATCCAGACCAGGACTGCCTTATGCCAATCCACCTGTCCCACGTTGCCCTGCTGGCGCTGCTGCTGGCCATCGCCGGTTGTGCATCCTCACCGGCCCCCTCTCCCGCCACGTCAGTAGACGACGCCCGCGCCATCACCGAACAACGCCCAACCCCTGAGCGTGACCAGATCAACCACCTGAGCCAGCTCACCGAACAGGGATATACCGGCAACACATCACGGTTGTCTGGTCATTTTGAAATGGCAGCGGCAGATGGGCGCTACGCCGTTCACGATACCTACCTACTGGGGGATCGAGATACCCCCCAGATCGCCAAACAGCACCTCATGGAACGCCTGAAGCGTCAGGCACTCGACCAGGCCGGTGTCTATCGTGCTTTCGAGGAACGCTTGTCTGCTGACCAGCAGCTTGCGGCAACATCGGTGCTGGTATCTGGCAGTGTCGTGGCGCTTCACGATGTCAGAGAAACCGTCCGACCGGTTGGCGAGGATCGGCTGGAAATGACCCTGACGGCGACCGCCATCGTCGATAGTTCGGGCTTGCAGCGCCATATTGATGCGCTGTACGACATTGACCTCCTCCCCTCCCTCAGCTTGCGCTGCCGTCTGACGACGGAAAGGAAGGGGATTCCCTGGTTGTTGCCTTCCAGGTTCCTGCTTCGCAGCCCGTTGCCCTTGGTGATAGCACCTCAGGTCTTACACAAGCTCCACAGGCTTAACCTCCCGTGAGTCCCACGGTAGTTTTCTCATGCTGGCGGAGCTTGTCGGCCCCGGCCAGGATCGCTTTGCCCGATTGAAGTATGTTGCGAGCAGCGTTCACGTCGCGGTCAATGCCTTGGGTGCCACAGCCAGGGCAGTCCCAAGTACGCACGTTCAGTGGCATCTTCTCGGTGATATGGCCACAGTGAAAGCAGCGTTTCGAACTGGGAAACCACTTGTCGATCTGGACGAAATCACGCCCGTACCGTTCGGCCTTGTACGTCAGTTGTTGCGTGAGCTGATGCCAACCCACGTCGCTGATGGCCTTGGCCAGTGAGCGGTTTTTGACCATATTCTTAATTTGCAAACTCTCGGCAGCAATGACTTGGTTCTCGTGAATAAGCTGCGTGGAGAGTTTATGGGTGGCGTCGCGACGCTGGTCGGCCAGCTTGGCATGTACCTTAGCCACCCGAAGCCGCGCTTTGGCGCGGTTATTGGAACCTTTCTGTTTACGCGACAGGTTCCGTTGCGCCCGCGCCAGCTTACGCTCGGTACGGCGTAGAAAACGCGGGTTGGGGACTTTTTCGCCGTGACTGGTGATAACGCGATGCGTCAGCCCCAGATCAATGCCGACCATTTTGGGGGTAACCGGCAGTGGTGTGGCCGCTTCCGCCACCAAAAAGCTGACGTGGTAACGGCCAGCGGTGTCACAACTCACCGTGATACTGCTCGGCGTGCCGGAAAAATACCGACTCCAGCGGATATTGAGCGGGTCTTTTTGCTTGGCCAGCCACAATTTGCCGTCGCGCCAACGAAAACCGTTGGCCATGTAAGTGGCTGATTGCTTGCGCTGCTTCTTCTTGAACGTGGGATACCGCGCCTGACCTTTGAAAAAATTGCTAAACGCCCGATCCAGATGCCGGAGTGACTGTTGCAAGCAGACGTTGGATACCTCGGCCAGAAACGCCGTGTCTGGCTCTTTCTTGAGGCTGGTGAGCGCTTTGGCGGTGGCGTTGTAGCCCATGCGCTCCTGACGCTCGAACCAGGCATCGGTGCGCTGCCGCAGGAAATGGTTGTAGACGTACCGCACACAGCCAAACGTCCGGGCAAGCTGGTCAGCTTGCTCGGGCGTGGGATAGAACCGATAACGGTAGGCGCGATGTGCGGTGGTCATGGCTTGAATCTAACGCGGTAAATATAGCCTGTCAACCAAGAGGCGCTACGCGCCTCGCGCTATCCTTCCCCGGCCTAAAAGGCCGAGGTTTGACGCGCAATTTGATCATGCCCTTACCGCTGCCAATGCCTACTTGCAACGCGAGAACCGGCGGTTGCGTGAGAACGCCCCTGTCAGTGCCACTCCCGACGGCAGTGGCCAGCATCAGGCAACGCTCCCTGCTGCCCGTGCTGAGACACCGACCGAACCCGCCGACATGCCATTCAGCGCGATTACCTTCGCTGCTGATTTGGCATCGTGGCTCAAAAATGACGACCTGGCTCCCTGGCTGCGCCTGGAGGGCTACGATCCGCGTCAGGCAGACTGGATCAAGGCGTTCCAGGAACAGCCGTCCGATGGCCGCTCGCGTTCACGCCTGACCTACCAGCCGGAGGGCGTCGACGCGATCCCGCAGACGTATGCCGATGTCCGTCCGCTCAAGCGCCAGCTCGCGCAGGATGTGTCGCGCCTGACCCGCGACTACAACGCTGCCCTCGATGTCGACATTGTGAAGACAGCCCCCAGCCCTCACACCCAAGGCACCGAATACACCGTGCATGTCACCGGCTTTGATGGCTTCGTGGAGGCTGTGCTGGAGGCCACGGGCCTGCCCTTCACCCACGGCCAGCTCACCCCTGAGCAGATACAGGCACTTGATCCCTGGCGGTCGCTGAAATACTGGCTGGCTGCCGACCTGTTCGCGCCGTCCCCGTTGGTGTTGTCGTTGAGCGTCAATGCCGACATGGAAGCCCCTGGCAGCCCTACCCCTGCCGCCCAGTTTCACCAGGTCGTGCTGTCGCCGGTCGCCTTTGGCGATAACCGCCGCGAGGCCGCCCTTCTGGCCTTCACGCCTCTGGAACACTATCTCTGGTATCTCGGCGGCCAGCATCTCCCTGATATGGGGCTTAAAGCGCCCCATGCGCCTTTTGAACTGGAGGGTCAGCGCCATAAAACATCCAAAATTCCGTCCTTCCGGCAACCTATCTACCACGACCACCTGGGTAGACTCGACACCTATCGGGCGGTTCGTGCGGGTGACGCCAGTGCAATGACCGCTTCGTTTCACCGTCGGGCGCTGACGTGGTTCCAGGTAGACCGCTACCGCCCCGACCTGGGACAAGCCG
>NZ_JBQTDC010000072.1:0-7332 GCF_052353045.1 Halomonas sp. AOP7-B1-5
CATTGATAAAAATAAATATATAAATCAATCGGTTGGAAGTTTTTTATGGCTAGTGTAATTAAGCAGTAGTTTTATTTATTGAGCTTTAAATTTTATAAAAATACCTTAAGGGCGATTCTTAAAGAATTTACTAGTAGTTCCTGCTGAAGCGTTAGGGAAAAGAGAAAGCAGTATTAGATGAAGTACGTGTCACAATCTAACCAAAGGGTAGATGATAGATTGATATTGAAAAAATATCATCAGAAGTAGATGAGGGAGCTATGATATTTACAGATACGCTAAGTAAAGAAAAAGCTAAAGGGGGATCTTCAGCTAGCGCCATATATGGGCATACAACCTTATTAGCTTTGAGTAAAGTACCCTTTGGAAGCGAGGAGAGTACCATGAAAAAAATAAATACAACGGCTTTAGTAAGGGGTAGTTCAGCGCTACAGCACGCAGAGTTGTCCCAATTGAAAATTTTGGAAGAACAAATGCTAGCTGCTAGCCGGTATCTTCATCAACAGTATTTTATATGCCAAAAACTTTAAAAAACACATAAGCTTGTGCGTGTCCTAAGAAAGATATTTCGCTGAATATGGCAGCAATCTATTCAGTGAAGGTGCATTGAGCTAAAGTCGTCTCCTTTTCGGCCGATAAGATTTATAGAATTCATGTTTTGTGTCTGCGAGGACTGTACTGATGGCAACTATTACCTCCCTTGGCGTTGGTTCGGGATTAGATCTCACCGGCTTACTGGATCAGCTTCAAGATGCCGAGCGTGGTAAGTTAGCGCCGATTACGCAGCAGAAAGCCGACCAGCAAGCTAAGATTTCCGCTTATGGGCAGCTGCAAACCTCGCTTAACGCATTTAACGATGCGGTGGCCAAGATTAACGACCCAAAGCTTTATCAAAGCCTTTCCTCCAGTGTGCGTGGCGATGATATTAAAGCCGCTACCTCGGCGAGCGCGCTGCCGGGCAGTTACCGGGTAGAAGTCAGTCAGGTCGCGACATATGGCTCGCTTGCCTCTGAGAGTATTACTGGGATAGATAATAAACCCTCAGACGCACTGGAGCTAAACGGTGCGACCGCCATCACGTTAAATTTTGTGGGCAGCGATTCGGTCGATATCGAGCTTGATGCCAACAGCTCACTAAACGATATTCGTGATGCAATTAACGCCAATAAAGACGCCGGTGTTAACGCCACTATTATTAATGACGGCGAAGGCTACCGCTTGGCACTCAGTTCCAAGGCCACGGGTGAAGACGCATCCATTGATAGCTTTGAATTTGTAGGTGGAGAAGGCCCATTCGGCGAAGCAACAGAAGCTGGCGCCAAGCAGCAGGGGCAAGATGCTTCTTTAACGGTGAACGGCATCGCGATTACCAGTGCCAGTAACCAGGTGGAAGGCGCTATTCAAGGGGTAACGCTTAACCTGAATGAGCTAAGCATTGCCGAAGGTGAAAAAGCGACCAGCACCGTCAATATTGAGCGCGATACCCTAAAGCAGCGCGAAGCGATCAACGATTTTGTCGACGCGTATAACGATTTAAAAGATACGACTAACGGGCTCACTAGCTTCAACGCTGAAAGTGGAACAGCAGGAGAGCTACTGGGTGATCGTACCGTTCGTACGATTGAGTCCCGCCTGCGTAGCGTGCTTACCGGGGGGGGGGAAGACGGCGAGCTTTCTACGCTGAGCCAACTGGGCATTACCTTAGAGGCTGGCACTACTCTTAGCGGTAAGCTACAAGTGGATGATGAAAAGCTCGATAACCTGATCGCCAATGACCCTCAAGCACTAAGCGCGTTTTTCGCTGGCGACAATAAAGACGGCGGTTTAGCCGGCAAGTTAAACAGTTCCATTGATCAGATGACCAGTAGCAACGGTGTGCTCAAAGGTGCTATTACAGGTGCTGAGAACAACGTAAAAAGCCTGGATGAACGCTATGCGCGCATGGAAAAAAGCATTGAAGGCACTCTTTCCCGCTACCGCACCCAGTTCAGCCAGTTGGACGTTATGATGGCACAGATGAACAGCACGAGCTCGTACCTGACCCAACAGTTCGATGCGATGAATGCCCAGCTAGGCCGCTAGTAGTAATCCCATTCAGCCTTGTAGGAGCGAATGAAGCAGCCCCATAGCGCTGCTGGAGTAAGGGCGGCTAGCGCCGCCATCGCCGAGTAAACTCAGCTCCTACAAGCCGGTTGCCGAAATAAACACCGCACATACTCCCAAGCACTATTACCTACACGTTAGCCAGCTTCGCACCTCCTTCGCGTCGTTCACGCGACAGGCAGAGCAACACCGCCAAAATGTAGTGCGCGGTAAGCGAAGCGCACCCGCAGCGGCGGCCCGGCGCAAAAGCAGCGCCCCGCGCTGCCGGGGTTGAGTAACACAGCACACTCTATAGGCCAACATGGCAGCTAGCGCCGAGTAACCTCAGCCTCCACAAGAATCAGCATAAACGTATCCCCCACAAAGTGCTTGCCATCACATGCCCTGTGTCGAATGTTGATAATCCCCTCATTACCAAAAATTACATAATTTTTTACTACTTCCCCCTAAAGATTTCCTCCGTTGCGCCGTTATTAAGTATAACGGCGCACAACACGCCGAACAGCGGGCCACGTGGCCAGTCTTATTGAAAGGGGAATACCACCATGTCAGTGATCAATACCAACATCACAGCAATGATCGGTCAGCAAAACCTGAGCAAATCTCAGAGCGCGCTGTCTACCTCTATGGAGCGTCTGAGCTCTGGTCTGCGTATCAACAGCGCGAAAGATGATGCAGCTGGTCAAGCCATCGCTAACCGTATGTCTTCACAGATCACTGGCTTGTCTCAGGCTCAGCGTAATGCCAACGACGGTATCTCTGTTGCACAAACCGCTGAAGGCGCCCTGAATCAGGTAAACGACAACCTGCAGCGTGTACGTGAACTGACGGTTCAAGCCCAGAACGACACCAACTCTGCTGACGACCGTAAATCCATCCAGGATGAAATCGATCAGCGTCTGACTGAGATCAACCGCATCTCTGAGCAGACTGACTTTAACGGCGTTAAAGTACTGGCTGAAGACCGCAACCTGTCTATCCAGGTAGGTGCTAACGACGGCGAAATGATCGACGTTAAACTGGAAAAAATTACTGCTGAAACATTGAAGCTTTCCAGCTTCAATGTTAATGGCCCTGGTGAAGGCCTTGGTGCAGCCGTAGCAGCTGATTATGAAAAAGCCTACGGTGAAGGTACAGGCGTAACTACCAATACTGTTAATGATTTCTCTGAAGATTTGGCTACTAACTTAGGTATTACTGCTGCAGCTGTAGATAGCGCCTCAACTGCACAGGTTGATGACAACGGTAACTGGTACGTTAACGTTGAAATCACTGCTCAAAATAATGCTGAAGCTAAGGCTCTTGGGTTACAAGGCATTGAAGCAACTTCAGGTACTGCAGTGACCTTCCAAGTCTCAGTGGAACCATCCGAGGCGGCTATTGCAACTGGCAACGGCACCGCTGCTTACACGATTGAAGGTTCCGAGCTTGGTGCTAAAGATCTGCTAAGCGCAGCTACTTCCAATCCGATGGAGCAGCTTGATAATGCTCTGAAACAAGTTGATGAGCTGCGTTCAGGTTTGGGTGCTATTCAAAACCGTTTTGAATCCGCGATTACCAACCTGCAAACCAACGAAACCAACCTTTCTGCAGCCCGTTCACGCATCGAAGATGCTGACTATGCCTCAGAAGTAAGCAACATGACTCGCGCACAGATTCTTCAGCAGGCGGGTACTTCTGTACTGGCCCAGGCTAACCAAGTGCCGCAGAACGTTCTTTCTCTGCTGGGCTAATAAGCTGGCGCAGTACACTTCCGCTTTGTCGGATAAAATACAGGCCTCCTTTGGGAGGCCTGTCTTATTTTGGGTGTTACGCTTGCCGTCAGTTAGGCTATCTATTAGCCGCTTTTCCTACCTTTGCCGCCCCTTCTATACGCGTATGCTACCCAGCAAATATAAATGCGGAATGCCTTCTCATGTCGAAAAAAACATCTGCTTCCATGCCAAAGAAAGCTCGCCAGAATAGCGTCACTGGAAAGAGTGTTCCGTCATCGCTGCATAAGGCAAAAAAACTGGCAGAGCGCCAACCGCAAAATGCTGCTGCCTGGAAACAGCTTGGGGCTGAGCTTTCAGAGGCAGGCTTGCGCCAGGAAGCGCTAGAAGCCCTTGATAAGGCGCTTATGCTGACACCTAACGATGCGGAGGCACTGGCTGTAAAAGGCAGGATTACTCACCAGCTAGGTGACCCCGAGCAAGGCTTGGCGCTCTTAAAAGAAGCGGTAAAGCGCCAGCCAGGTTTTGCAAAAGCCCAGCACTATATTGGCTATATTTACTACACGCAGGCACGTTACGACGATGCCCTAACCTACGCAGATGAAGCGTGCCGCCTGGCGCCTAATGATGTTGATATGCTCAACACGCTAGGCAATGTGTTGATGCAAAAATTTGAATATTCGCGCGCGCAGAAAACGTTAGAGAAGGCAGCGCAGCTTGCACCAAATAATTATCTTTCCTGGAATAATCTGGGGAATGTATATAATGCTGTGGGCGACCTTGATAAAGGCTTGGATGCTTATCAACAAGCCCACCGTATTAATCCCCAGGCGCCTGGCCCTTTCTCAAATATTATAACCACATGCCATTATCATCCTCATAAAACGGCTGAGGAAATCACCGGCCTTTGTAAACAATGGGACAATAAATTTTCTGTTCAAACAACCATTAAATCCTACGACAATTTAGTAGACCCTCAAAAGCAATTAAGAATTGGGTTAATTTCTGACGGTTTTCGGGGGCATCCCGTTGGGCGAATGATAACGTCTGCTTTGGAGAATGTGTCGAAAGCGCAGATAGCCCTCTACCTCTATAGCACCAATAATGCGATTGATGGTATTACACAACGGTTACAAGCAGCATCTGAAAAATGGATGAGTATTCAGCCGCTTAATGATGAGCAAGTCGCGGAGCAAGTCGCCAGTGATAAGATTGATATTCTGATTGACCTGGCGGGTCATAATGCGGGCAACAGGGTTCTTGCTGTGAGTAGGCGTCCCGCACCGCTTCAGGTGAAGTGGGTCGGTGGTTTAATTAATACCACGGGGCTCTCTGCTATTGATTACCTTATTAGCGATAGCGTAGAAACTCCCGAGGGAGTGGATGAAGAGTACGTTGAAAAACTCATTCGCCTACCTAACGATTATATTTGCTATGTGCCTCCTGGTGGTTACGAACCCGAGGTAGGGCCCTTACCGGCACGACAGAACGGTTACCTCACCTTAGGGTGCTTTAACAACGCGACGAAGCTTAACGATGTCGTATTAGAGCAGTGGGCAAAGCTAATGGATGCGCTGCCTAACTCTAAGCTAATGTTAAAGAGTATGCAGTATAAGAGCGAGGAACGTTGCCAGAAAATTAGAGAGACCATGGCACTGCATGGCATCGAAAGCTCACGGCTTATTATTGAAGGGCCCTCTTCGCACGCTGAATTATTGGATGCGTATAACAAGATTGATATTTCACTGGACCCTTGGCCTTATTCAGGGGGCTTGACCACCTGCGAATCTTTTTTGATGGGCGTTCCCGTTGTAACGCTTCCCGGTCCTACGTTTGCAGGGCGTCATAGTGCGACCCATCTTGTTAATGCGGGTATGCCGGAGCTAGTCGTCACGTGCTGGGAAGAGTATAAGGCGCGTGTTATCGACCTGGCATCCGATCTCGATAGCCTGGCCGCTATCAGACAGCACTTGCGTCAAATACTGTTAGCGTCACCGGTGTGTAACGCCCCTCTCTTTGCGGGACACTTTACCGACGCCATGCGCGCTATTTGGCAGCGTCACTGCGAAGGTAAGCCGCCTGCTGCACTCACGTTCGATAAAGCAGGGCAAGCCACTTTCAAAGATGAAAGCGTACCGGTTGAAGTGGCTTATGCAATAGAAAACGAGGCTGCAAGTAATGATTTTAGCTGGTCGCTGCCAAGTAAAATCATAACGCTGGACAATGGTGCCGCGTTGCTGCGCCAACAAGGGGTAGAAGGGCTTCGCCAATTAAAGGCATTCGGTATTGTGGCATTCGACCCGGCGAGTCATGTACAAAACGCTGACCAGTTCCAGGGCAGCGATGATATCCAGGTTTTTCCTCACACCGCGCTTGGTGATGGCAAGCCCGCAACGCTTTATGCCTGTTTAGATGAAACGTTGAGCAGCACGCTTGAACCTTTGCCTGAGCCGACAGGTAACGAGGCTTTAGCGACGCAAGTGCTGGCCAAACTACCGATCAGCACCATTACGTTAGATAGCATCGAAGGTTTGGAAAGCCTTGACTGGTTGATTCTTGATGGCCTTAATGATGCTGTCGCTATATTGGAAAATGGCGAAGCATCACTAAGTGAGACGTTGGCAATTCAAGTGCGTATTGCGTTTCAACCTACCCACTATCGTCAGCCAAATCTGGCAGAAATACAGCATTGGATGTCCCGGCACGGTTTTCGTTTCTATCGTTTTAATAATACGCAGCATACTAGCCAATTGCCCGATTCTGTTCCTTCGGCGCTTCGCCAGGCAACGGAGCTACAGTCCGCCGATGCGCTATTTTTACCCAGCCATGCGCGGATGAGCACGCTCTCTGATCAACAGCGAATCAAGCTCGCATTTTTGCTGCATACCGTATATGGCATTAAGGATATGGCGTATCACGTCTTGGCGGGAGCTGATACGGAGAAAGCTGAACAGTATTTGTTTACGGAAAAATTACTGGAATCCAGTACTGATGATTCTGCTAGCAATAACCTGGATGAAGCTGCTTCTGAAATGGCTTGCTCCTCGGTAAGCCAAAGGTAGCCTGTCGCTGATAATATTTCTCAAGATATTGATGCGCTCTTAAGTAGCGATACTGTGTTCCAACAAAAAAGTGTAGACAAGGCCGCTGGGAATGATGCTAAGCCTGTTTCAACGCCTACTAGCGCACAGGCGAATAAAAAAAACTACAAACTTGTGGGAGCTTGAGGAGCCAATCCAGGTAGTGGATGTCGGCGCAAACCCTATTGATGGAACGCCGCCTTATGCCGGGCTTCTTAAGCGTGGTTTGGTGAGTCTAGTGGGTTTTGAGCCACAGAAAGAGGCCTTGCAAAAGCTGCTAGAGATGAAAGGCCCCAATGAAACGTACCTACCACATGCGGTTGGCACCGGCGAGCGGACTAAACTTTATATCTGCCAAGCTTCAGGCATGACTTCAACACTTAAACCTAATAATCAGGTGCTTGATCACTTTCAGGGCTATCCGATTTGGGGGAAAG
>NZ_JBQTDC010000073.1:0-6812 GCF_052353045.1 Halomonas sp. AOP7-B1-5
ACCGCGCGGTGGCCTTTTGCATCAACGGCTCAAGTAAAACCGAACGTCGATTTACTCTGCAATGGCTTCGCGAATGCGCGGCAGGTAATCGCCGAACTGCTCTCCATACTTCTCATAGACCGGCGCTACCTGCGCCCGGAACGCTTCAAGATCAGGCGTTTCGTTGATTTCCATACCAGCTTCTTTTAGAGCGCTTAGCTGTTCGGCTTCCATGTCGGCATTCACCTGGCGCTCATGCTCGGCAGCTTCCTGAGCAGCTTCTTCCAGCACGGCCTGTGCCTCTTCCGGTAGCTTGTTCCAGGCGGACATGCCCATCACAAAAATGGCCGGGGCATAGGTATGGCGCGAAAGCGTCATGTAGTTTTGCGTTTCGCCCAGATTGAACGAATACACCACGTTGACCGGGTTCTCCTGGCCATCGATAGTGCCCTGCTGCATGGCGGTCAGTGCTTCGGTCCAGGCCATGGGAATGGCGTTGGCGCCCAGTTCACGGAACGTATCGGTGTAAACGGGGTTTTCCATCACGCGGATACGCAGGCCATCCATATCGTCCGGCGTATTCACCGCGCGCTCGCTGTTGGTCAGGTTGCGGAAACCGCGCTCGGCGTAGGCCAGGCCTTTCAGGTTAACGTCGGAAAGCTTGTCTAAAAGCTCCTGACCGATTTCACCATCCAGTACGCCATAGGCCGCTTCAGGAGAAGGGAACAGGAACGGCAGTTCGAATACCGCCATCTCTTCGACAAAGTTGGCCACCGGACCATTAGTAATCAGGCCCATATCCACCGTGCCGATCTGCATGCCTTCAAGCAGCGTGCGCTCATCGCCCAGGGTCGCATTAGGGAAAATCTCAATGCTTACCTTGCCGCCAGTGCGCTCTTCGACCAGCTCTTCAAATTTGGTGGAGGCGATATGAAAGCCATCCTGCTCGTTAACCACATGCGCCAGGCGCAGGGTGACCGGGTCCATATCGTCAAAATCAGCTGCGTTGGCAGCGGTTGCCAGCGCCAGAGAAATGCCTAACGCCAGCGTGTTCAGCGTGAATGTTTTCATTTTTATGAGTTCCCGATGTGTAAAAAGACGAAGTGCCCACAAATCATGCCCTACACCTGGGAAAACGGTCAATCGAGGCAAGCAGTAAAGCCGCCACGCGGCTGGACACAGCGCGCCCGCACAGGTACGATACGCACCCTATGCGCCCGTAGCTCAGTTGGATAGAGTATCGGCCTCCGAAGCCGAGGGTCGCAGGTTCAAATCCTGCCGGGCGCGCCAGAATTTCAAGGGCTTACGTTAACGCGTAGGCCCTTATTTTTTGTCTGTGACCACCCTGTGACCAAATCGTGGCCACAACCTCTTCATTACATGCCTTGTATGGCTATTCGTTTATGACCTTTGGCTTTTTCTTGCCACTAGCATGGTCACATGTGTACGTTCCTTGGATTCACTAAAATTAAGCGCTGTGATAGCCTGAAATGACCTTCGGCCTGTGAGGTGTGTTAGGCGTAGCGACATTCAGTGTGATCGTCAAACTAGGGATGAGAAAACAACGTGCAGTTCAAACGGTTACTAGACACTCTTGCTAGGTCGTCAGCTCAAGCGGTCACAACGCTGGGACAGGGACAAAAAGAACAGGATGAGCTAAAAAACTACCTCTACGTTGAAACTGAAATTGAGAAAGATTTCAGAAGATTGCTGGACTCCAACCCGACACCGGATACCGTGATTTTCCTATGCGGCTCATCCGGTGATGGCAAGTCAGAGATTCTCAAGCGCTATTACGAAAGTTACTCGAACAAGTTCAGGTTTCATTTAGACGCGACGCATGCCTTTAAGCCAGATCAAAATGCAATTGATGCTCTGGATCAACTGTTCGATGAGCATTATCAATCTGCGAAGCCATTGGTTATCGGCATCAATGTTGGGATGCTGTTCAATTTCTCGTCGCAAGGGGCTGCACGACACGAGGAAATCAAGAACGCAATTGAATCCTACCTGCAGAATGGGAATCAGACTGCATCCTCATACGGGTTCCTGAACTTTGAGAAGTACCCAAAATTCAGTATTGAGGATGGCAAGACTGGATCTAGCTTTATCAGCGAACTGATTGCTCGAGTAGTTGCTCAGTCCGATAGCAACCCGCTATACCGAGCATATCTGGATGCGGCCCAAACGAGCCCTAGTAAACTGACTATCAACTATGAGTTGCTTCAGTATGAGGAGGTGCGCAAACGAATTGTGCACCTGCTCCTCTCGGCGCGGCTAAAGTTCGATCACTTTCTTTCTGCTCGGGCACTTCTTGATTTTGCCCATCATTTGATCACCGGCCCAGGTTTACTTTTCGATAACCTATTCGTCGCTGGCCATAATGATTTGAGCGATGTGATCAGTCACTTTGACCCGTGTTCGGTTAGATCCCGCCTGATCGACCAGTTCCTAATACAGCACCCGCTAGGGATTAGAGAGGCAGCATTCGACGAGTTCCAAAAATCTGTCTTTGAAGGCTTTGGCGTTTCGAATATTGATTCCGTAGGTTGGCTTCGATTTTTCTACCTTTTCCGGGATGTCGATATTGGAAATAACTTCCATAAGACCTTCCAAACCGATTTTCAGCAGCCGCTTTACGATAGGTATATCGAAATTTGGCGTTTGCACAAGAACTACGATGGGAGCGCTGAGCAGCGCCATACGCTTCGGAGCTTCTATAAGGACGAACTTGTGTCCGCATTGTTTAGATTTGGGAACAGGTTGGACCCCTCTTTAACAACAAAGCAGCACTTGTTTTTATGCTCAAGAAATGGAGTTTTCATTTCTGCGGCTGCGGATATTAAGCCAGATCTAAAGAGAATTGAAGGTGAGAGTATAGCTAATATCCACGAGTTTCCGGTTTGCCTTAAAGTAGGTGACAAGCCACTTCGAACATTCAATGTGAATTTAAGCTTTCTTGAACTGGTTTCTAAAATAAATGATGGCTATAGGCCTAATAAACACGACAAAAATACGATTGTGATATTGGAAGAGATTATTGATGACGTAACGAAAGTAATAATTTGCTCAGGAAAAATAATTTTTTCTGATGGGCGCAATCAATTTTCCCTCACAAACGAAGTGGAAGATGACGAATTTGTTGTCGGGGGTGGCGAATGAGCGTTTCCAAGAATTTACTAAAGCTTGATGACCAGGTCATCCAAAATAAAAACTTTGTCAAAAATTTTTTGCCGTTTCGATCTCAGTCTTCTGGTCTTGATTTCGAAGCAATAGCTGGAAATGTTCTTGCCACAGCTTTTCGAAAGCGACTTGGTAAAGATTCTACATTAGAGAGCTACAAATCGGCAGTTTTTGAGCGTTTGCGAATGAAGCTTACAGATCAAGAGTTCGAGCCGTTCATCGAGAAAATGTATTTCAATAATGACGCCTCTGGACTTTTCAAAGTTTCACCAGAGTTTCTAATATTTAAAGCCGCCCAGGCTGAGGCTTCGACCAACAAGCATGTGGCCCAGATACTTATAGGTTTTATTGGCAATTCGAGTGATTGCTTCCGAAAGCTCAGCAGTGAAGTGAACTTCCTTGAGCAAGAACTTTTAGAAGAGTTTCAAAAGCGATTAGTTGACCTCGGTGAAGCACCCGTCGAGTATCCGTACTTGCCATTCGTCGCAGAATATTTTACTCAAGATCTAAGCTTCCTTTTGGAGCACCCAGGCTATTTTCTAGAAAATCTCAGACTTTTTTTCAATCTCTATACGTTTTTATACAGTTCCCAGCTGGCGTTGAATATCAATAGCTGGACAGAAGCGCCTGAAAGTAAACCTCTTTTTTTTATATTGGATTCTGAGAAAGCCAGCCTTGAGAGGAAGTACGTTAGAGAGTCGTTTCCTCTTCTTAAAACTAAGGCTTTAGATTTATTTCCATTGCTCTCTATGCTGGAATATCTAAATAACCCTCAGGATAAAAGAGCGAGTAAATTCCCTCTTTGGAAGGTTTTTTTAGATATCGAAAATATGAGTTATTCAGAGAGAGCTGAGGTTGGAAAATCTTTAGCAGAGCTCTGCCAAAGATATCGCAATAGACGACAACTTCCTATAATTCAAGAATACCCTGAAACTATAAAAGGGTTGTTTGGGTTGCTCAGTCGGACAGCAAAGGAAATTTTTCAAAATAAAGGTACGAGCCAATATGATGTTAATACCAAGTTTGTGAATACCTTTGAGAACGAAATTGCTTCGGACTTTATCCAAGTTAGAGGACGCTCAGGCAGAGTGTTAACCATTTCCCAAGATTACCTTTTGTTACTTACAAACCTAGCAATTGGCAGGAAGAAGCAAGTTCAGTTTCAAGAGTTATTGCATGAGCTCAAGAAACGTGGGGTTTGGTTCGATAGGCAGTCAGAGCAGGCGATCATCCGATTTTTGGAACGAATTGGTAACGTCGAGAGAATGAGCGATAGCGGAGATGCGGTTTATGTCCGAAAAACACTTTGAAGCCTTCTTGGTAAGCAATCTACGTGGTTGGCTTCAGTCCCGTATAGAAGCTGGCGCCCGGTATCAGTTCAAGTCACCAGACCCAGAAAATACGATTGGCCTTGTCTCTGAGTTGCTAACGCGGAGCGATGGTCAACTACGCTATGGCGAGCATAAACTTTCATATCTCGAAGTTAATGACGTGCGTTTGCTGGTGGCAGGGCATTTGGAGCAGCCTGATATCCAGAACGGTTGTTACACAGAAAACTACATTTCAAACCTTCGGGATACCGTGGCGGCCCAGATGCCTCCTTTCGAGCGATGTGCTCTGCTAATCGTTCACAACAGCCTTCTGGATACCCTGATTAATAGCGCTTTCGACCTAGCTCAAGGCGATGCTGTTTGGTCACCTCGTCAAACAAAAAATAAATTGGACCTATTGATATCTGATGGACTTCAGAACCAAGTTGCCTCTCGGTGTCTCCTGGAACACCAAGCTCGAATAATCACAGAAGAAGGCTCCAGTGTGTTTGGGTTTCGGCATCTCCATGACGCGTTGCTGGACGGAGACTTGCGTTTCCAGGAGCTAGGGCTGTTCAACGACCCTCAGGTGTTAAGCAATTCAAGCGAGAAGCAGGTACCGCGCCGACTGGAGTCAAATCGACAGTTAAGGGAAGAGATAGAGTTTGCTGTTGAACATTTTCCGAATGACTTGGAAGATAAGCTGACTAAGTTTGGATCAAAATTCATACAAGAACATTTTGGAGAAGGAGCAGAGGTTCCATGGACGGAACTCAACTACCAGGACTTTAGAGACGAAGAGGAGCACCAGAAAAAACTGACTCTCGACTATGCAGGTATAGAGTTTAATGGCTGCGAAATTGATGTACGAGACAAGAGAGATACCTCGGCTGGTAGGCGAGATAAACATCTCATTATTGAAGTTCCGAGTGGTCAGTACCTATTCAATTTCAAGATCAGGTTTATTGGTCAGCGACTAGAAAAAAAAGAGCTTTTGGTAACGCCGAAGGCAATGTCTGAGATTATTGACATTGATTTCTCTTCTAGAGGCGATAAGTCGACATTCACTATCTCGGGCCCATGCAGTGTTGAACCTGGATTTTTTAGCCTGAGACTCAATCGAGATTCTTCGAACGAAAAATACAGCTTCCATTGCCTGGTCGTCCAACAGGGAGGCTTTCATCTGTCTGCCTTTGAGAATCGCTTTCTAATCGATAGAAAAAGGAGAGCGCTCGTACTTCAGGCAGACCAACATTGCCTTGACGTTAATCCTGCCCTAACCACCGAAGCGGTGTTATCCGACAGTGGTGAAACAGTTGATATAAATTCGGTGGGAAAGGTCGATTTCGATCAGCTCTATGATGAGTCTGACGAAGTTAATTTCACCCTGACGAATGGTGACAGATCACTCTTTGTACTCGTCGAAGGTGAACCGAGCAAAGAAGCACTTCGACTACCAGTGATTTTTGACACAAGCCGGTTTGCCAGGCTTTTTAAAGACGATAATTTCAATGGTGTGTATCGGCCAGGGAAAGAGACGGTTGTCTTCGATAATCAAGAATCGGGGCCAGTATTCTTCCGAAAAGCTTTGCTCCAGGCTGAGTCGTCCTTCGTTAATGAAGAGTGTATTGAATGGGACAATGATCGACGCAAAGGAACCCCACTTTCAAGTCTTTCACTTGCAGACGACAGAATATATCAAGCCTACAGGGCTCTTATTATTTACTTCCAAGAGCGCAAAACGTTGCCTTCGTTGGCTAGCTGGGGACCTGAACTCGTTGCCCTAGGCAAAGAGTATATTCTGGCTTGCGTTGACTACTTGGACCAAATTCAGAAGGGCAAGCCGCTCAACAGCTCTGAACGGCTTGTGATTCGTATCGGGCTGGCAACAGTAGAGGAGCGCCAATTTTTTACTCCGTTCCATCCGCTGGTGATGGCCTACTATCTGAGTCTGGTTGAAGAAATTGTTGAAGATGGCGAAGCGCGTAGCTTTCGTGAACTACCAGAGGTTACTAAAGGACGATTAAACGCACGGGGATTGCTTCCCCACCTTTTCGACAGAGATAATCGTTATAGCTATACACAGGCAGTACCAGAGAATCCTCTCTGGTTGGAGGTAGTGCCACATCAGGATACAAGCTTCGATTTTGTGATAAACCTTGTAAAGCACAAGATCGAGGAGTTTACGTCTACATTTGAGCAGCTATTCTGCCAGGTCGATGATGCCCCGCTGCTGATTAACTCCGTCAACAACGCAGAAAACGCAGAGTTGTTCAGAGGGCTGGTGTCCTACTATCAGGCGAACTTACTCGGCGGACGTCATATACACGTCAATCTCTA
>NZ_JBQTDC010000074.1:0-6442 GCF_052353045.1 Halomonas sp. AOP7-B1-5
GTTTTATCTCTACCAGGTTCCCAACCTCCATCTTTCTGTACGTGCTTTTGCTCGTTCAGATGTCTTCGCGTGTCTGTGTTCTCACAGCGCCTCATTTAGCAACGCATTGGTGTGTGCATTCACTGCACTTTATTGCGTCGGCCGCAGTTCATCGCCTGCCGTCGCCACACAACCATTTGCGTTGCTCGCACGCTCAAGCAGCGTGCGCACTTCCTGAGTCTGACCAATAGCCAGTCCTCTCTATCTATGGCTCATCACGAGCCATTGGCACATAGCTGTTCGTCAGGTGGGCTCCCCACCTGACGAACAGCGATCCCCCACCGGCATCTGCCGTAAACCGCCGTATTACGCGGCTTCTGACGTTTTTCGTCGAACGAATTTATCGACGAAAAACGACGAAAATGTCCGTTTAGGACATTTTCTAACAGCCACCTGACTGACCAGGTGGATGATACGGTCGGAGATTGGCACCTCCGCTCCCGCTTCTTTTTTTGCCACCACGCGGTTTGGGCACCCCTGGGTAGGGGTGAGCGTATGCGCTAGGCCGGAGCCTTCGTTTTGTCACACCGTGACAATCGGCGGCGCGGGGGATGGCTCCCCCCATAGTACCCATTAAAAACCAACGTTATGCCCATTTTTGCCACCCCCTGGATCGGCGAGCGTCCTCAATGACTCGCGACAAAACTCAACATGCGCTGCCGTGCGGCGAAGGCTTCGCGGGGCACCAAACAGGCCCGGGGTGGGACGTGAGTAGAAATTTTGGACTGGGATCACGAAACATGGTCACAGCGGCGCAATTTGCGCTGAATAACACCGTCCAAGCAGCCGGCATGGGGTTTTCCCATGCCGCCGAAACAGGACGTAACTTCGCCCAATTTGCCGCGTTTGCACGCGAAAATGGCGTCAAACAAATGGAATACATCAATCGTGAACTCGTCATCGAGTATGGTCAACAGCTAGCCGATCGCGTTAGCAATAACGAGATTGGCCAGGGGCACGCGCAAAACGCCGTGTCCGCTATCAATACGTTGATGCGCATCGCCACGCAGGGCGAATGGCAACGCGTGAGTCCCACGCGTGAGTGCGGTATTGATCAGCGCAGTGCTATTCGTGAGACGCCGCCTACGGGGCTCGACAGGACACAGTTAGAACGAGGCATAGCGGCGCTGAGTGAGCGTGGTGTCGCCATTGCAGAGCTAGCTCGGGAGTTCGGTTTACGCACAAAAGAGGCGTCACTACTCAATGCTCGGTCGGCGCTGCGTGAGGCTACCTCGCGTGGTGCCGTCACGATATCTGACGGCACCAAAGGGGGTCGCGAGCGGGAAATTCCGCTCACGTCAGCGCGGCAGCTCGCTGTTCTAGAGCGAGCTGCCGCTGCACAGAGGGCCGCCAGAGCGGTGATGCCAGCCGATCAAAACTGGAAATCCTGGCGTGAGAACGGGCTGCGCGATATCCGCGAAACCCTGCAACAGCACGGGGTCAGCCGGTTGCACGATCTGCGCAGCGCTTACGCCTGTGACCGTTACCAACAAATTACTGGGTATGCCGCACCGGTACTGGGAGGCCAGGCACCGCGTGACATTGACCGTGAGGCCCGTTTGCAGATCGCCAACGAGCTGGGCCACGGCCGCATCAGTATCACCAACAGTTACCTGGGGAATAGTGCATGAATGCCAACATCAGCCGGGAATTGCGGCAAAAAATTGATTTATATCGGCGCAAAGGCGGGAAAACGTCGCGACGTAACACCGCAGCCCGTATCGAGCGATTTATCGCAGCGGTTGGGCGCCCCCCCGAGCAAATTGGTAAACAGAATGTGCTGGAATTTTATGAACAACAGCAATTTGCCCCCAGTACAGCGCGAGACTACCACTATGCTATTTGCCAGTTATGGACAATGATCGGGCGCAACTGCGAGCCACCGCCCCCACCGTCGATGAACCGCACAACCTCATCAACAACGTATGCTGAATCGCTACCGAAAAGGCCGAGCCGGCAAGCGAGGAAGCCCGTAAAACCTATCGCGTGAGAGAGTAAGTGCGCTGCATGCAGAGCAAATAAACTTAGGATTTATATTGTTGCAGAGCGCTTTTTCCTAACCCTGGCCTGCAATCGTCTCCAATCCTCCGCCGGCACGTACTGGTCTGCCCAACGCAGCAGCAGCTCCGCCAGTCGCCAATGCGGGATATCGTCAGGGTAGGCGGTGGCATCATGTGTAATGCCTAATAAATCGAGCCGTGCGGTCCGCTGAGCGTTTTTATAGCTAAATGAGTAGTCCAGCAGCACGGCCAACCACAGCGGCGCCTCGGCGGCCTGTATGGAGCGAGAGCGCGGCATCAGAATTCGTCCAGATTGATCAACTCAAACACCTTACGTTTGGCATGGGTAAGGTCATTGTGAGACAGCACGTGCCAGTCATACGCCTCCATGCCGGGGCCCATTTCCTGGCCCACGGCACACCGATCACGCTCGTAGCGGTACCGCATCCCAGCAGGAGATTGCCATTCGGTAACGTTAGCGCCGGTAAAGACGGGTTTGAGGTCACTGATTTTGCGTAGGGCCATAGCCAGGTGTCCAGGTCAGTTCGGATACTCATCACGCTAGCCTATAAACGTGACATATTCACGCTTATTTTGCAGCAGGCAAATAAAAGCCCGACCCCATAGGGCCGGGCAAACTTCTATCGTCGCAATCCTAGCAATCTCTCATGAGCGTCCTACTCATGCCTCCTTGGCCCATCGAGCGCTCCTTGCTCGGTCGTCCTTCCAAAAGCATCCTTTGCTCGACACACTTTTACCCTAGACGACATAACTTTGGTTATCAAGCCAACCATTTCAGTGTGAAATATTCACGCCTATAGGCCGAAATTCAAGATTATTCGCCTTATCTTGAATTTGACGAGTAGTAGCTAATGGCGCACTGAAAGTTAAATTAACTTAAATTTAATTACAGGTTTGGCTGAATTATTTATTAATATTCCATAGCGTTAAAATTAATTAAACCTAAGGAAAGTCTATGAAGCACATTACATTCGCTACCTGCCTACTTGCTCTATTTATTTTGGCAGGTTGTGCCACAACGCCTCGTGCAGAATCCGGTCCATATGCCCACCTTGTTAATCCTCATGTAGACCTCAGTGCAGCTAGAGGAAATCCCGATGCTTTGGCCTATATACATCGCCATTACATGGTAGAAATGGCTGATAATGACAGCCTCAACCGAGAGGACTGGGAGCGTCAATATTTTGGTGACTCACCTTCACTAAATGAAGCAGCTAACATCACCTCGATGCATACGAAGCTTCTAAAATCCTCTCCCGAAATTATTACTGAGCACTTCGAAGAAAGTTCTCGGATGCACCTATCTGCTGCTAATACATTTTTCCTAACCGGCCAATGGAATGAGGCATGGATTGTTTATGACGCTTACTTAAATTCGCTGGAGAGTTTTATGCCCCATCTCAGTACAGAGCAGCAAGCAACTGCTACAGAACACCAAGCTTGGGTAAAGGAAAAGATTGCGGACGCGATTTATGCTAAATCCCGATAATTATCAAGGTACTTGTAACAATGTTATCTATTGAAAGGAGTCGTTATTTTTAAATGGCTGGCAGCCCATCTTCTTTTGAGGATGGGTGCTAACACTCCCAAAATAGCCAGTTAACTACCACTTGCTCTATTAATTAATGGGGGTACAATAATTAATAAGACAAGGAGACCCCGATGGCCTCAGGCAGTGAGATCGAGTATGACCTGCGAAAACAACAAGACACCCTGCAACATCGCGGCCTGGATTTTAACGATGCCCCTGCCGTCTTTGCTGGCAAAACGCTATCTATGCTGGATGACCGCCATAACTACGGCGAAGAACGCATCATCACCGTGGGTAAGCTCGCTGGCAAAATAACCATGATTGTCTGGACACACCGCGGAAAGAAGCGCCGCATTATTTCTATGAGGTATGCCAATGAACGCGAAAGACAACGATACGAACAGCACCTGGTTTGATCCAGACGACGCACCAGAGCTAACAGACGAGTGGTTTGAGTCAGCGCATCAATACCACGGCGATACCCTCGTGAAGCGTGGGCGTGGGCGTCCTCCCATTCCCGTAGGTGAACGAAAGGTACCGGTGAAAATTCGTTACGATCAAGAAGTTGTCGAGGCGTTTCGCCAAACAGGAAAGGGATGGCAAACCCGTATGAATCAAGCACTTCGCCAGTATTTGAAAGAACATGACGTACAAGAATTGAACTAACAATACTTTTAGATCGGCCCGCAGGGCCGATGCAGCGAGCTTGCGAGCGGTAACCGGCAATGTACATCACCTGATGCTCTACGGTTCCTGACGCCCACCACAGCCCCTTCTGTGCCTAGATTACACTTTTGACCAACAAGAGGTCCTAGCGGCCTGTACGTAACCATTGCGCGTATGCGCCCACCTGCGGCGCAGGTGCGTAGCACCTCGAAAGCCGCTCTAGTCGCGCCTTTGGCGCGTCACCATTAGGCTGGCCGAAGGCCAGGGCGAGCGAAGCGAAGGGTAGGCGAGCGCGTATGCGCTCTTCTTTA
This sequence comes from Halomonas sp. AOP7-B1-5, assembly GCF_052353045.1. NCBI lineage: Bacteria > Pseudomonadati > Pseudomonadota > Gammaproteobacteria > Oceanospirillales > Halomonadaceae > Halomonas > Halomonas sp. AOP7-B1-5. Next base: position 4,569 of record NZ_JBQTDC010000074.1, read on the forward strand.
ATATATTTAAAGGCTTTAAAGAATTTAGGTGGTGTTAATTAATTGATTTAAAACAATTATTAGCTAGTTATCACTACGGATTCCGGGTGTTATCACTACGGATTCCGGGTGTTATCACTACGGATTCCGGGTGTTATCACTACGGATTCCTTGTATTTAACTACATCAAGATATAGCGTAGTTATAATGAGGAGGCCGTATGTCACCGAAAAAGCAGGTCGTTAAAAAATCTAATGCGCTTATTAATGCATCGTACTCGATCTCGCTGGCTGAGCAGCGGCTCATCTTGTTAGCGGTTACAAGGGCCAACGGCGAGTTAGAGAGCATGGGAGATATGACTGTCCATGCGCGAGACTATGCCGATCAGTGGGGCGTGAGTATGAAGACCGCCTATGAAGCGATGCAGTACGCGGCAAGCCAGCTTTTTGAGCGTCGCTTTACGTTTCAGCAAGAAACGGAAAAAGGCTTGAAAACAACAGTTAGTCGCTGGGTTTCCCATGTTACATATTTTGAGGGTGAAGCCATCGTTAGCCTCGCATTTGCGCCTCATGTCCAGCCGCTACTATTTGATCTCAAGGAAAAGTTTACCTACTACGCCCTGGAGCAGATTGCAGACTTAACTAGTGTTCACGCAGTACGTCTGTACGAGCTACTTATTGCTTGGCGTTCTACGGGGAAAACTCCAGCCATTGAAGTTGCTGACTTGCGGCAGCGATTGGGTTTAGAGCCGGATGATTATCCTCGAATGGACAATTTTAAACGCCGAGTGCTGGACTTCGCTATCAAGCAAATCAACGAACACACAGACATCAAAGCTAGCTATGCGCAGCACAAGCGCGGGCGCAGTATTAGTGGTTTTGAGTTTAGTTTTAGGCCCAAGGCTATCCCTTCCGCTACATCAAAGAAAAAGATCATTAGCAAGAGCAAAGCTGAGGCGATGGCTCGACCCGGTGAAAGCTACAGTGCTCTCTACAAGCGCTTAAGCTTTGATTACACCATCAAAGAGTGATTGTTACGGCCATTTTGAATGAGTAATTGCTAGGGAAGAGAGTGTATAAAAGTCAGTGGAATGCAGTTCCCATCGAGTAAAGTTTGGTGTTTAGCGCTACCCTGAAACTGCTTTCATGCAACAGAGTAGCCACCTATGCAACTGACTGTTCCTCAGGCAGCGAAGCTGTACCGCAAGCATCGCAGTACTATTCATCGTCATATTGAGTCAGGCCGCTTATCATGCGGATTTCGAGGGGACGGAACTCGAATAATAGATATGGCTGAGCTAGTACGCTGCTATGGTGAACCGCAGCACTTGCCAGCGGAAATGCAGCCAAATGCAACGCCATCTCAAGACCCAATGCAACAAGCCATGTTGCAAGCGTTGCAGGCGATGCACAAAGAGCTGGTCGCATTACGCGAAGAGGTCGCGCAGCTACGCCAACTTCCTGCCCCTACCGCGGAAAAAGAGCCCTCTTCAGAAAATGATCCTCACGGTTTTCGAGCGATGGCTCGCAGAGTGTTCGAAACAAAGCCATCTACCGACGGCGACGATAGATCTTCATAACTTCATAGCCACCCCATGCAATTGTTCCAAACATAATCAATAAGATAGGTGATACGCCGACAAAAAATTGCATTATCTCACTCATCATCACAGCCTCTGCCAAAAGCCCTATTGCCTTTTGCTCATGCTACTGATAAATTTAAGGTTCTATCGCTCTTTAGCGATGTGACGTGGTAGCACTGGCCACGCAAAACTAACCAGTATTTTCCTCTCGCTCAAATCCCAACGTGGAATTGAGCGAAAAAAAACGGCCCATAGCTGTTTTTCTATTATATCTCTGTGTACCTGCACATTCGTGCATCTATAGAGAATTCCC
>NZ_JBQTDC010000075.1:0-6205 GCF_052353045.1 Halomonas sp. AOP7-B1-5
CAAGTGGCGCGCCGCAAGGCGTCCGGCGGCGTCGTACTCATAGTGCGTGGCAAGCGGCTGGCCGTCCGGGCCGGAGGCGGTCCATGTCGTCATAGGCGAAGCGGTAGACCGCGCCGTTGCCCAAGGTGAGTTCGTTCAGGCGGCCGATGTCGTCATAGGTGGTATATTGATGGCTGCCATCGGCCTCGATGCGCTAGGCCGGGCGGCAGTTACTCAAATGTAGTATTATCTATCGGTGTTTATTATTTTTTTCTTTTTGATGGTCATCAAGGTAACTACCAAATCCTTGTATAAGAAGTATGAATGTAGTAGCAATTGCAACTATTCCAGAAATCCTTAATATCCACATTAATAGCTCCCACGACTCCATTACTAAATTATTTTCAGATCCAAGTACAAGAGTAGCGCCACTCGCAAAAAAAATTGCAAAAGATGAAAGGCGAATTTTATTAATCAATTTCAAGTTATTCTCCCTCGTTTGTTTTTACTAAAACCTGAGTAGTGGTTTTGCAATGCTGAATGCCGCTAGCTAGGCCTACGCTTGGGCCAATCCAACCGCTTGCTCCAGCTATAGCTCCTCCGCCAATATCAATAGATGCACCACCACCTTTAATAACCGCGCCACGAACAAAAGGTCCCCAAGTTTCTGAAATACCATCTTCTAATGGCGCGGAGCCAACACTTGCGTTTCCCCCAAGACCAGCTCCTCTGAATATACCAAGTCCGTACTGCTGGCATTCAGTCACTACCCAAGCAGCGTTACCAGCATTATCAAACTTTAAACCTGTCGAAACCGTTTGGCCAAATATACCCCCGAATGCTTCTGCAGATGCGTTTGCCTCGCCAGTGACAACAATATTTTCTGCAGCTCTTCTCACTGTATTTGATTGGCTATGAAGCCCGCCACCCAGGCCATAGACTCCACTAAGTCCCTGCGGATCTACTTCTATGTTCGGTGCTTTCGCATATTGATACATGTTCATCCCACCCTGCAATCCAATCGGATCCTGGCTAATATACCGCCCCGGCTGCGGATCATAGTACCGATGACGGTTGTAGTAGAGCCCCGATTCTTCGTCCTGCCACTGACCCTGAAAGCGAATCGGCTGACTCGCACTGCCGCGAATGTTCTTCACCGCCGCCCAGTCATCAGGCTGCGCCTGCCATTTCGTGTCGCCATTGGGCGCCACCAGTTGCATCGGCGTACCTAGCGCATCGGTCACAAAAGCACTGAGCGCTTGGCCTTGCTGCGTATCATCAATGCGCAGCATGGGCACAAAACTGCCCGGCTCATACACGATAGTCGAGCGCTGACTGTCGCTTTCTTCCCGCACGATGCGGTCGCCATCCCAGCCGTAGTGGGTGGTGGCAGTAGTGCCGTTGGTGTGGCGTACGGTTTTGCTGATCCGGCGGCCCAGGCCGTCGTAGCGGTAGGCGGCCTCCGTGGTATGACCGTAGACGCTGGTGTGGGTGAGTTGTACCAGCCGGTTGGCGCCGTCATAGCCCATGGTCAGGCGCTCGCCGCCCGGCTGTTGCCGTTCGATCATATTGCCCGCGCCATCGTAGTGGTAGCGGGTGCCGTTGTGCTGCGTGACGCGGTTGTCGGTGACCGGTTGCTGACCGTCGAGAGGGTTGCCCGCCGCGTCGATGGCGTAGCGGTGGGCCTGGTCACCGTGCTGGCTGCCGGTGAGGCGGCCGGCGGCATCGTAGCTGTAGGCAATCACCTTGGCATGCTCGCCTTGCAGGGCGCGGAAGCTCATGCGGCCCAGAGCGTCGTACTGGTACTGCTGGCCGCCGCCGTTCTGCGCGCCGCGCAGAGTGAGATGATCCAGCTGGCCCAGTTCGGTATAGCCGCGTTCCAGGATGAGGGGCTGCGTCTGCTCGCTGCTGCCCAGGGTCAGGCGGCGCTGGGTCTCCCGGTGCAGAGCGTCGGGTGTCAGGTCAATTTCTAGATTGAGCTCGGGTGCGCTGACGCCGTGCAGGTGGCCGCTGCCGTAGCTGTGCCAGTTGAGTGCGGGCAGTTCGCCGAACTGGCTCGTTTGCGGGGCGCCGTTGGCGGTGAGCGTGTGATGCTGCTGCCACTGCCAGCCCTGGTTGTCCTCAATCGGGACGTGGCGCTGCTGCTCGCCGACCAGCCGCTGGGCGTGGTCGTAAGCGAACGTGACCTCGCCGTGATCATTGGTCACGCTTGTGAGCTGGCCGTTAACTCCCCACTGGTACTGCTCGGCGCTTGCCGGGGCATGCTCGGTGGCGGGCAGGTGGCGTGCGGCAAGGCGCCCGCCGGCGTCGTAATCGTAGCGGGTCGCCAGCGGCTGGCCATCGGGGCCTTGCCGGTTGGCTTCGATGCGTTCGACCAGCTGGCCCGCCGCGTCGTAGCGGTACTTCTGTTCGCGGCCGTCGGGGCCGGTTTCACTGGCCAGGCGGTCCATGGCGTCGTAGGCAAAGCGGTAGACCGCGCCGTTGCCCAGGGTGAGTTCGTTCAGGCGGCCGACATCATCATAGGCGGTGTATTGGTGGCTGCTGTCAGCCTCAATACGCTGTACCGGGCGGCCGTGATCGTCAAAGAAGAACTGCTGACGGAAGCCTTGCGGGCCTTCTAGCTCGACCAGCCGACCTTGCGGGTCATAGTGGTGGTGCCAGTGGGTGCCGTCGGGCTGTTGGGTGGCAATGCGGCGTCCCAATTCGTCGTGCTGGGTGCGGGTGATTTCCCCAAGGGCATTGGTGATGCTGGCGAGAAAGCCGTGGCGGTCGTAGTCGTACGCGGTGCGCTGCTGGGAGCAGTCGATCTGGGCGGTGACCTGACCCAGGGCGTTCCATTCGCGCTGGTGCGTCGCGCCCACCGCATCGGTGACCGTGGTAGGGCGGTCGGGCAGGCGTTCATCGTCATAGGCGAAGGCGGTCGAGCCTTCCGGCCCGGTGATCTCCACCTGCTGGCCGCGTTCGTTGCGGGTAATCTGCCAGCGCTGGTTCTCGGGGCCTTCTACGCTGGTCGTATCGCCCATAGCGTCGCGCTCAAGGATCCAACGCTGCCCATCCGGCGTGACCTGACCGATCACCTGGCCGTTCTCGTCGCGTTCGATCAGCGTCTCGCGGCCGAGCGGGTCGACCGTGGCGATCTTGCGCCCGGCGCGGTCGTAGAGAAACTCGATGCGCGAGCCGTCGGCGCGGGTGTGGGCGGTCCAGCGCTGGCCGGGGCCGCTACCCACGAAGTGATACAGCTCTTCACGGCCCAGGCTGTCGGTGACCTGGGTGTGATCGACGTGATAGGTGTAGCGTCGTGCGAGGCCGCCCGCTTCCTGCTGGCCGACCACGCGGCCGTCCGGGGCGTGGCGGTCCCAGGTGTAGTGGGCTTCCATACCGCCGGGCACGCGGTGAGCAATCAGCATGTGATCCTGCCACTCGAACTCGCGAACCACTTCGCCATGGCGATGGCGCACGGCGAGCAGGTCGCCGGCTGCGCTGAACGAGTAGCGCACTAGCCAGTCGTCCTGAGCGCTGCCGTCGTGGTCCTGAACCAGCTTGACGCCGGTGAGGCGCTGCCCGGCATCATCAACTTGTTTGGGCAGCAGGGCATCGTAGACGAACTGGTAGTGGCGCCCGGCGCTGTCGATGACGCGTACCAACAAGTCATTGTCCCACTGGTACGCCGTGGTATAGCCGTTACGGTCGCGCTCTTCAATCAGCGGCCAGCGTGTACCGGCCTGCTCAGGGCGAGCAAACACGTAGTAAAGGCCGCCGGTATCGCTGAGCACGATGCGCGCGGGGTCGTCGCGCAGCGTCTCGTCCAGCGCCTGCCAGCGGGGATCGTCACTCAGCGCGTTGTCTTTAGCTGACGAACCCCCGCGGCGTATCCACAGCTGTTCGGTAGGCGAGAAGCGCGCCTGACCCGGCTCGAGTGATCCAAAGGTAATTTGTCGCCCTTGGGCATCGTGGATAACGCAGGCGTCATCTTCCAGCGTAATGGCCAGACTTTCGCCGGGCAGTGACCAGCCCTGGCCGAGTATGCCAATCCGCGCGTTGCTGGACAAATAGCCACGGCTGAAAACGAAGGGGCGCGGCGCGGGTAACGCAAAATCAGTCTCGCCGGGGAGCAACTTGGCCCCCAGCAGTGGGTTCACCGGGCTGCCCACGGCGGGTTCACAGGCGCTACAGTCGTCGGCCAGGCCATCGGTGATGTCGATATCATCTAGCGCCAGGGGCGTGGCCGCGGCAATGTCGCTGCTCAGCAGCGGCGTCTGGTGGGGTTCAAGAGTGACGTCTTCGCTCTCTTCCGGCTCCGCTTCGCCCGGCAGGTTCGGCAGCACGATCGCCTGCCCCTGGCCACGGCCGGGGCTGCCACCCGAATTGATTCTCACCTGTGAACCCACAATGGTCACACCGCTCGGGTCGAGCTTTATAAAGCTGCCGCCCGCTTTGAGGGTAATTTCCGCCCCGGCCTCGATCACGACCTGCGAGCCGGCCTTGTAGTGCACCTCACGACCCGCTTCCAGAAGCTGCGAATCGCCATAATATTCGTGACGGGTCTGGTCTACCTGAAGGTGGTCATCGCCTTTTATCTGCGTGTGGCGATTATGGTGGACCGTCAGGTGATCGTCGTTGTGGATCTCACTTAAACGGTTGCGGTGCAGCCTCAGGTGGCTGTCGCGGCGAATCTCTTCGGTGCGGTCATTTAACGTCAGCAGTTCCAGGTCTTTCTGGGCGTGCAGCCAGATCTGCTCTTCACCGGCTTCGTCCTCGAAGCGTAGCTCGTTGAAGCCCTCGGCCTTGTGACTCTGGGTGCGGATCACGGTACGCGTTTTATGCTCCGGAAGCGGGTAGGGCGGGATGTTTACCGCGTGGTAGGTACGCCCGGTGATGAGTGGCTGGTCCGGGTCACCTTCCAGGAACGAGATAATCACCTCATGGCCAATGCGCGGAATCGCCATGCTGCCATAGCCACCGCCAGCCCAGCCCTGGGCCACCCGTATCCAGCAGCTGGCGGTTTCATTGGGCTCGGCGTAGCGGTCCCAGGGGAACTGCACCTTTACCCGGCCGTGTTCATCGCAGTAGATCTCTTCGCCTTCAGGGCCCACTACAAACGCCACCTGAGGCCCGTCCACGCGTGGCTTGGGATTGGCCGTGGGGCGCCAGGTCTGGTCCCGGGGCATCAGCTCGACGCTATTGTGGTAGCGGGTCATCTGTTCGCCCGCTTGATCCGAGGTGGCGCTACCGCGCGCCATGCCGTCCTCTTCCAGCGCCTGGGGCTGCTCGCCATAATGCACCACGCCGAGTACCTGCCAGTCCTGATTGAGGCTCTCCACATCGTGGTCGGTCAGAGTGAAGCAAATGCCCGGGGCTAGTTCGGGCAGGTCACTTTCGGCCTGGGCCACCAGCGCATCGGCGCGCAGGGATTCCAGCCGATGGCGGGTAAACGGCTTGCCGGAGCCATCTTTCTTGTAGCGGCCCGGGTAATCGAAGTGCTCGTAATCCTCACGCTGAGCGTGCTCGCCTAGCCCTGGCGCCAGGTGCTCGTGCCGCTGGGCGTAGGCCGGGTTTTTAAACGTGTAATCCTTGAGCATGGCGGACGCCGGGCGTACCCGGCTGACCTGACGCAGCTTGCGCAAATGGCGCCGGGGCGGCGTACCGCCCGCACGGCCGTGGTAGGTGCGCTCACCGACGCTTGGCAGCACCGCGGCGGCATCGGCAAATACTAGCCGGTGGGCGCCGCCTTCGGCGTTTTCGAACTCGTGAAAATAGAAGCAACCCTCTTCGGCGGCCAGGCGTTCGATAAACGCCAGATCGGTTTCCCGGTACTGCACCAGGTACTCCCGCTCGAGCGGGGTACGGGTGGTGGCAAAGCCGATATCCGTCAGACCACGCTCCTGGGCCAGGGTTGTAATCGCATCATAAGGTTGCGTTTCCTGAAAGATGCGCGAATTGTGGCGCAGCGAAAGCCGCCATAAGGCCGGGCGGATCACCACCTGATAAAAAGAGCGCCGGTGGCCGCGGTCGCCCTGGGCGAACTCGCTCACAATGCCATGAATGCGGCGTAGCGGTTCGCCGTCCTGCCAAATAGAGAGAGTGGCGGTTTTATCCAGGCAGTCGGTAGGGGTTAAGTCATGAGCGCGGCTGGCAAACTCGACAGAGAGCGAAAACGGTTCGGAAAGGGCTTCACGGTGGGTAAAACGTACAACAGCGGTATCATCAGCCCCGGGTAGGGTGAGAG
>NZ_JBQTDC010000076.1:0-5955 GCF_052353045.1 Halomonas sp. AOP7-B1-5
GGCGGTGGGCCCCTTTTTGCCGCTGAGCCTATCGGTGACGTCAGTTTTATGGGCAATGAGCATATCGCCATCTTTAGTTCCTCCGAGTGGGCTGAGCGTGGGTTCTGCAAGCAGTGTGGTACACACCTGTTTTACCGATTAAAGCAGGAAGAACACTACGCTATCCCTGTCGGTTTGTTGGACGGTAGCGACTGGGACTTTACCGAACAGATTTTTATCGACCAGAAGCCCGAGTTTTATACCTTTGCCAACGATACCCGCATGCTTACGGAGGAAGAAGTGTTTGCTCAGCATGCAAACAAGTCGTAGGCGGTCAGTATTAAGCTATGCAGTTTTTTCCATTGTCGCTTCCAGCGCGTCAATCATTTTTCTTGCCGCATTGGAAAGCGTGCGGTTGGTATGCACCAGATAGCCAAGCGGCCTGTGTATCGGCGCGGTATCGATGCTTAGCTCGACCAGCTCGCTATCCACCATGCCCTCGGGTAACAGGCTCCAGCCAAGCCCGACGCTGCACATCATTTTCAACGTCTCTAGATAGTTGGTCGCCATACTTACCGGTAAGGTAAGCCCGGCTTCAGCAAACCGCTGTTCAATCAAGGTTCGGGTAAACGTCATTGCTCCAGGCAGCACACACTTGTACTGGCATAGCGTTTCAAGCGTAAGCTCAGGCGCCTGGGCTAACGGGTGATCCGGAGCGCAAACAAAGCATAGCCGGTCACGCCAGAGCTTGACCACATGGAGTTGTTCAATAGGGTGGGGCGCAAGCGTTACCACCGCGAGTTCAAGCGTGCCATCCTGTACGCCTTGATAAGCGAACTCTGAATCGAGAAAGTGCAGATCTAGCTCAACCTCCGGATGGTGCTGAGTATAGTGCTTGAGAATGGGCGGCAGGCGGTGCAGGCCAATATGATGGCTGGTCGCCAGCGTTAACCGGCCGCCGACCTGCCCAGAAAGATTGGCAAGCGCGCGTCGGCTGTCCTCTACTGCTGCAAGGATCCGCTTGGCCTGGGGGAGTAATAAATGGCCGGCTTCGGTGAGCGAGATACGCCTACCTATCCGATCAAACAGCCGCGTACTTACCTGTGATTCCAGCGTGGCAATACGTTTACTAACCGCAGGCTGGGTCAGGTAGAGCTGCTCGGCAGCCCGCGAAAAGCTTTGAGTTTCGGCAACGGCTAAAAACGCCTGTAGGCTTTGGGTATCCATGTGTAGTTCCGTCGCTAAATTCTGTCTACTATTCCAATGTGGAATCGTATCTATAAATAACATGAATTGCTTTTATGCGCGACACGCGTAACACTCGTTGCATCACTGGCGCAAAGACGTCAGCGCAAAAAACTAGCAGGGCGCTAGCCCGGGAGAGCCATATGTCAGGTCAAACCCTTTACGACAAACTCTGGAATCAGCACCTGGTGAAGCAGCGTGACGATGGCACCGCGTTGATTTATATCGACCGTCAGCTGCTTCACGAAGTGACCTCCCCACAGGCTTTTGAAGGTCTGCGCCTGGCCAAGCGTAAGCCATGGCGCCTGGATGCCAACCTGGCGACGCCGGACCATAACGTACCTACCACGTTGAAAGAGCGCGCCGAAGGCAACAGCGGCATTAAAGACCCGGTGTCGTTGATTCAGGTGCAAACCCTGGATGACAACTGCGTCGAGTACGGTATCGAAGAGTTCAAGATCAACGACCCGCGCCAGGGCATCGTCCACGTAGTAGGGCCGGAGCAGGGCGCGACACTGCCCGGTATGACCGTGGTATGCGGTGACTCTCACACAGCAACCCATGGTGCGTTTGGCGCGCTGGCCCACGGCATCGGCACTTCTGAAGTCGAGCATGTGCTGGCGACGCAATGCTTGCTGGCGCAAAAGATGAAGAACATGCAGGTGCGCGTGGAAGGTGAACTTGGCCTGGGTGTCACCGCAAAAGACGTGGTGCTGGCGATTATCGGAGAAATTGGCACCGCAGGCGGCACGGGCTACGCGATTGAGTTTGCCGGCAGCGCGATTGCCTCGCTTTCCATGGAAGGCCGCATGACCGTGTGCAACATGGCCATTGAAGCCGGAGCCCGGGTGGGTTTGATTGCTGTTGACGACACCACCATCGATTACCTGGCCGAGCGCCCCTTTGCGCCGACTGCCGAGCAGTGGGAAGCGGCGGTAGCTGACTGGCGTCAGTTGGTATCGGATGACGATGCCTCGTTCGACAAAGTAGTGACGCTGAAAGCTGAAGATATTGAGCCGCAGGTTAGCTGGGGAACCAGCCCTGAAATGGTGACGGGTATTTCAGGCCAGGTACCGGACCCCAAGGCGGCGATGGATGAAACCGTACAGCGCAGCCATACCCGCGCGCTTGAATATATGGGGCTGCACGCCAATCAAAAAATCACCGATATCAAGCTCGATAAAGTGTTTATCGGTTCGTGCACCAACTCGCGTATTGAAGATTTGCGTGAAGCCGCCAAGGTTGCCCAAGGTAATAAAGTGGCCGACACGATCAAACTTGCCATGGTCGTGCCGGGGTCTGGCCTGGTGAAACGTCAGGCGGAAGCCGAAGGGCTGGATAAGATCTTCATCGATGCTGGCTTTGAGTGGCGCGAGCCGGGTTGCTCCATGTGCCTTGCCATGAATGCCGATAAGCTGGGCGCCGGCGAGCACTGCGCATCGACCTCCAACCGCAACTTCGAAGGGCGTCAGGGGTACGGCGGTCGTACGCACCTGGTAAGCCCTGCGATGGCGGCGGCGGCAGCGATTGCTGGCCACTTTGTTGATGTACGCAGTTTATCCGCCAACGATGCTACCCACGCTCAGGAGGCTTGAGCCATGAAAAAGTTTACTCGTTTCGAGGGCGTGGTTGCCCCGCTTGATCGCGCGAACGTCGATACCGACTTAATTATTCCCAAGCAGTTCTTGAAATCGATCAAGCGCACGGGGTTTGGCGTTAACCTGTTTGATGAACTGCGTTATTTAGATGAAGGGCAGCCGGGGCAGGATTGCTCCAATCGCCCACTGAATCCTGATTTCGTGCTCAACCAGCCGCGCTTTAAAGGGGCTGAGGTGTTGCTTGCCCGGCGCAACTTTGGCTGTGGTAGCTCGCGTGAACACGCGCCGTGGGCGCTGGAAGATTTCGGTTTTAAGGTTGTCATTGCGCCAAGCTTTGCGGATATTTTTTACAATAATGCGTTTAAAAACGGCATATTGCTGATCACGTTAAGCGAAGAAGAAGTGGATCGTCTGTTTGCTGGCGTCGATGCTAACGAAGGCTACCAGCTGGATATCGACTTGGAGAACCAGCGAGTCAACACGCCGGGCGGCGAAATTCTGGAGTTTGAAGTGGACGCGTTTCGTAAGCACTGCCTGCTCAACGGCCTGGATGATATTGGCATCACACTGCAAGACGAAGATGCAATTCGTACCTTCGAGCAGAAACACAAGGATGCCCGGCCCTGGCTGTTCCGTCAGCCTGCCTGATTCAGCTCAATAAAAGCTATTTAGAATAGCTAAAAAGACATACATAGCGCGGTGCAACCCGATTGCAACGCGCTAAGCGGCGCCAAGCCGTGCTGACACTCTATTAAGGATTTAACATGACCCACAAGGTGCTTCTGTTACCCGGCGACGGTATTGGCCCAGAGATTGCGGCTCAGGCCGCGCGCTTGTTAAAAGCCTGCCAGGAAGCGGGTTTGGATATTGACGTTGAAGAAGCGCTGGTTGGTGGCTCGGCTTATGATGTGCACGGCGAGCCGCTACCCGCTGAAACGCTTGAAAAAGCCAAGGCGGCCAGCGCAATTCTGCTTGGCGCGGTGGGTGGCCCTAAATGGGACAAGATCGAAGATCTTTCCAAGCGACCCGAAAAAGGCCTGTTGGGCCTGCGCAAGAACCTTGGGCTGTTTGGCAACCTGCGCCCGGCCATGCTCTATCCGCAGTTGGCCAGTGCCTCAAGCCTGAAACCTGAGTTGGTGGCAGGTCTGGATATCATGATCGTGCGTGAATTGACCGGCGGCATTTACTTTGGTCAGCCGCGGGGGATTGAGGAGCGCAACGGTGAGCGTGTGGGCTTTAATACCTACATCTATTCCGAAAGCGAGATTGAGCGCATCGGCCGCGTGGCGTTTGAAATGGCCCAAAAGCGCGGCAAGAAGCTCTGCTCGGTGGACAAGGCCAACGTGCTGGAAGTCACTATCTTGTGGCGTGAAGTGATGGAGCGTCTGGCACCAGAATACCCGGATGTCGAGCTTTCACATATGTACGTGGATAACGCCGCGATGCAGCTGGTGCGCGCCCCGAAACAATTCGATGTGGTCGTGACGGGCAACATGTTTGGCGATATTCTTTCTGATGCCGCCGCCATGCTCACCGGCTCCATCGGTATGCTGCCTTCAGCCTCGCTGAATGAAAGCGGTCAGGGTATGTATGAGCCTTGCCACGGAAGTGCGCCGGATATCGCCGGGCAAAATATTGCCAACCCGCTGGCCATGATGCTGTCTGTTGCCATGATGCTGCGCTATTCGCTTAATGAAACGGCCATGGCAGAGCGTATAGAAGCCGCGGTAGGCAGCGTACTAGACGACGGCCTGCGTACTGCGGATATTGCGTCTGAAGGCATGCAGACTATCGGCACCGATGCGATGGGGGATGCCGTATTGGCCGCATTTGCGAAATGTTAAGTGTGTTTTGAAGCGTGCTAACTAATTGATCTGAAAGTGTGACGGCTCGGCCACTCAAAAGGGTGGCCGACGCCATTTATAAGTTTTGTGTATAATATTGGTCTCATTCTTTGCTGGAGGACTTCACATGTTGAAAGTCGGTTTCGTAGGATGGCGTGGTATGGTCGGCTCTGTGCTGATGCAGCGCATGCAGGAAGATGGCGATTTTAACGGTATTGAACCCATCTTTTTCACGACCTCCCAGGTAGGCCAACCTGGCCCCGATATCGGCGTAGACGTACCTCCGCTTAAAGATGCGTTTGCCCTTGAAGATCTGAAAGCACTTGATGTGATCGTGACGTGCCAAGGGGGCGATTACACCAAGGAAGTCTACGCAGATCTGCGTAAAAACGGCTGGCAGGGCTACTGGATTGATGCGGCTAGTACGCTGCGCATGGAAGACGAAGCCACTATCGTGCTTGACCCGGTTAACCGCAAGGTAATCGATGCGCAGCTTGCTAAAGGCGCCAAGACCTTTGTGGGTGGCAACTGCACCGTTAGCCTGATGCTGATGGGCCTGGGTGGCCTGTTTGAAGCCGATATGGTCGAGTGGATGACCTCCATGACCTATCAGGCGGCTTCCGGCTCTGGCGCCAAGCACATGCGCGAACTGCTCAATCAAATGGGGCAGCTGCGTGATAGCGTCGGTGAAGAGCTCAAGGATACATCGAGTGCAATTCTGGATATCGACCGTAAGGTAACCGCTGCCATGCGCGGTGGCGACTTCCTGACCGATAACTTCGGTGCACCGCTTGCCGGTAGTTTATTGCCGTGGATCGATACCAAGCTTGAGAACGGCCAGAGCCGTGAAGAGTGGAAAGGCTTCGTTGAGACCAACAAAATTCTGGGTCGCGGTGAAAGTCCGGTGCCGATTGACGGTCTTTGCGTGCGAATCGGCGCCATGCGCTCGCACAGCCAAGCCTTTACCATCAAGCTCAAGCAGGATGTACCGCTTGATGAAATCGAAGATCGCATTGCCAAGCACAATGAGTGGGTCAATGTAATTCCCAATGATAAAGACGCCACGGTTGCAGGCTTAACGCCCGCCGCCGCGACCGGTACGCTGAATATTCCGGTGGGCCGTCTGCGCAAGCTGAATATGGGTGGAGAATATCTTTCTGCATTCAGCGTAGGCGACCAGCTGCTGTGGGGCGCCGCCGAGCCGCTCAAGCGGATGCTGAAAATTTTGCGCGAGCAATAAATCAGCAAGGCGAGTGCTAATCAAAACGGGGAGCTTTCAGCTCTCCGTT
>NZ_JBQTDC010000077.1:0-5273 GCF_052353045.1 Halomonas sp. AOP7-B1-5
GCTGGCGTTTGGACTCATCCAACAGACGTAAAGCGGCATCGTCGTAGCTTTCTCCCGGGCGAGCATTTTGCTCAATAATCGCTCGAGGTATGCCAAAGAGCGCCCCTTGAGGGCTACGTTTCGGTTTTGACCCTTTCTTTTTGCTGGTAGGGAATTTTTGGTTTTGAGAGGTTTTATCGCCGAAAGTAAACACCAGGTGGGATACCCGACGTCCTGTTTTGCGTTGATCCCATTTCACCCAAAGAGGTGAATGCTCGTTAATCTGCTCCACCGCAGGTTCAATTACCCACCTTTTGAAGTCACGAATGTTGGGATAACGGTCTTCAAGTTGGAATGCTTCGCGCAACCAATCGATTGAGGCAACACGCTCGCCTGCACCTCGCCATTGAGCCAGCATTTCATAAAGGCGAACCGCGTGAGCACTAGACATTTTGGCAATATCAGCTAGGGCATAACGAGTAAATTGCTCGGTAAGTTGGGAGAGGTAAGGCACCATATCAGTACCAAAGCGCAACGAAACGGCTCCCTCCCCTTCGTCATACTCAACGGTTTGCACCCAACGTGTTAGAAGCACTTTGGTTTTTCCGACTCCGTTAGGGGCTGTGTGCAGTGTGACTCGGCGCTCGAACAAACGCTCAGAAGCTGATTTGAGATTCTGATAGGCCGTTCCGAGTTGAGTACCACTCATGTCAGCAATTTCTTGCGCACTAATGCGATAAAGCTTCTGATCGGTTAAAGGTTCATCCCTCCGTACCTGAGCGATGCATGCGAGTACAACACGCTGTTCATAAAGGCTCAGACGATATGAAGCTTCGACTAAGGCGTTTGCTTTGTAGATCTGGGCATCTTTCATTTATTCGCGCCTTAGGATGTGAGTTATATATTTTACTCACACTAAACCATCAATCCCTCCCTTAAACAACCATCAATTCCTCCTCTTTTAACCATCAATCCCTCCTCTTTTAACCATCAATCCCTCCTCTTTTAAAGCTATTAGGTTAATTTTTTCAGTAACTTAAAAGCCCTAAAAGGGAAAAGGGAAAAGGTACATAAAAGAGCGCATACGCGCTCACCTACCCTCCGCTTCGCTTCGCCCAGCCCTACGGGCTGCCTAATGAAGATGCGCCAAAGGCGCACTAAGGGCGGCTTTCGAGGTGCTACGCACCTGCGCCGCTGGTAAGCGCGTATGCGCAATAATTAGGTGGAAACAGCAACGAAACACCCGTTTAGCACGATAGTGGGCTTCGCCCACCCAAACCCCGTTACCGCTACGCTGCATGCCGCGTAGCGGCATAAAACCCAGTCAAGAGATGACGTGGCTAATTTAGGTTAATTTTATTGCTTTTTAAAATTCAAGATAATGAGGATAATCTTGAATTTAGGGCTATAAGCGTGATTATTTCACGCCATTTCGCCTGAAAAATACTTTGCCCTGGTAACTCAGGTTATGTCGGATGCCCCTTGATAGCTGTCACCGTAAATACCGTTGAGCAGGAATGCTCTGGCAGGGAATCTGAGCAGGGAGCGCTCGATGCCACCGGGGAGGCATGCGTAGGACGCGCATGGGTGGTTGCAAGGAACGCAGCGCTAGAGAGTGCCCGGCCCTTAGGGTCGGGCTTTTCTTTGTCTGGGTGAAAATAAGTGTGATCTATTCACGCTTATAGTTTACAGTTGTAGGCATCAATCCGACCTGGGTGCCTGGCTATGGCTCTGCGCAAAATCAGCGACCTAAAGCCCGCGTTTAGCGGCGATAATGTCACCGAATGGCAATCCCCCGCCGGGACGCGGTACCGCTATGAGCGCGATCGGTGCGCTGTGGGCCAAGAAATGGGGCCGGGCACGGAGGCGTATGATTGGCACGTACTGGCTAAAAATGACCTTACCCATGCCAAACGGAAGGTGTTTGAGTTGATCAACCTGGATGAATTTTAATGGCCCGTCCGAGAGCCCTACAGGCCGCCGAGGCGCCGCTTTGGTTGGCTGTGCTGCTGGACTACTCGTTTAGCGATAAAAACGCTCAGCGGGCCGCACGGCTCGATTTAGTGGGTGTCGCACACGATGTCACCGCCTATCCTAATGACATACCTAATTGTCGATTGGCAGAACTGCTGCTGCGTTGGGCAGAGCAGTATGTGCCGGCGGAAGATTGGAAGCGGCTACAAGCCAGGACTAGAAAGCGGCGTTCTGGTATGAAAAATTGAACATTCCCTCACGTATGAAAAAAACAGTGGAAGGATCGCCATGCACCCTTTAATCCAACAAATGATCCTGATTGTTATTACTGCGGCTCCGATTATCACTATGGTTTTATTGAACGCGAAAAATCAAAAACCGTAGGCCTATCAAATTGTCTATATCGCGTCTATTCCATGTCTATTCCATGTCTATACGGTGTCTATATCGGGTTATGTCGTGTCATAAGGTGTCTATTTCCGGTCTATACAGTGTCTATAAGGCGTCCTACAACCAGTCTGCTGCGCAGACTGCGTCCATAAATACCTTCTTTGAGTCCTTAACAGCGTCAGAGCTTTGTGCATGAGGCTATAAAAAGGTGTTTTTCCTTAACGGTGGAAGCGATACACCATACGCACCCCTGCGGGGTGGATAAGTATTTGTTATTTCTAGTTTTTCCTATAATTGGCTTTTCATCTAGCACTATTTTAAACAATACAAAAAATGCTATAACCGCTATCATATAAGGGATTTAAACAATACAGAGAGCAATACAAATGGGTGGCAATAAGAAATTTCGTCCTACCGTCAACACCAGATCACTCGCTGCCCCTTTACAGCTTCGGCTGTACCAGGATCAGCGTGCTTATTTTGAGGATGCGGCTGCTTCCACAGGAGAAACGGTTTCGGTATACCTGAGACGTTTTGTCGATGGCGGCTTGGAGCAAAACGAAATACTTGAACACTTTTTGGAAAGCGTCAGTGCGATAGAAAAGCGGTTGGATCAGTTGGAAGAACGACTCGACTCAGGCGCAAGTAAAGAGGAAGGTGCCCTCTATGAAACACTGGCATTGCTTCGCATCCTGATGAGAAATAACGGAGGAAGTAATAGCATCGACATGATTCAAAGTAGCCTGAAAAATATGGGCCACGAAATATTCTCCTTCCCGTCACATAAGTGATAGCTGTCTTTTTAGCCACCCACTACCTATTCTGCCACTGCCTCTTGCTGTGGCTTAAGGAGGGTGGGCGATTCACTGCATGAGAAAAGCAGTGTTATGGCTATACCTGGTTGGTGTAGATCGTTAGCATCTCGCTTTTCCCCAAGCATTGCTTTTTTACCATGAGCGCGCTTTGTGTTTTCTGCTGCACTCTTCAAATCTTTCATAAAAGCCCAGACTTATCATGAAGTCTTTTTTTTCTTGAGCCATCCAACCTAGAGCCTCATATACTTTCGAATACTCTGCTTCTAGAACTAAAATGGCTTCTTGAAAATTTCTCTTTTTATGTTTGCTTTTCCATATTGGCTCATGATGATAGAGCCTGTTTCTTGTCCTGTTTATTCTCTTAAAGTCATCAAACATCTGTTTAACTAATTTTCCATTTCTCCCAGGAAATACATCGTCTAAAACATACTGCCAGAAGTGGTAAGGATTTTGGTTATTCCGATGTTGACTATCTAGCATATAGACCCAAAAACCTAGCATAAGATTAGAGATTAAGTCATCGTCCGTATATGCTTCTCCGCATTTTGCTTTTGTTATTTTTTTAGCAGATAGAAGTGTTTTTTTAGATTCGTCGGAAAGTTGAACAAGGTTGTACCATTTGTTTCCAGGCCATTTCCCTTCAAAAAGAGGGGTTAGTGCATTGTTTATTGAGTTTCTTAAACATATCTCAAGAACTTGGAGTGGCACAAAAAAATGAGATGATATTTCTTGTATAGCAAAGTAGGCAGATATTAAATCCACATCTTTTTCTGGAAACCCTAGGCCTTCATATGTTTTTATCCTAGGTTTTGATATGTTGTTTATTATCCTCAGTAATTCTTCTTCACTCATTCTCTTTAAATTCCTTAGACGAAATGAAAGCCTCTTTCACCATAGGGGCATTAATTTCTATTATTCTTGATAAAGGAGTCAAACTATATAAATTCCTTCCTCCATATTTACCGTTTCTTTTAGTGTGTTTTACTTCTATCAGCTCAAGATCTACGAGTCTATCAAGAGTTCTCTGAACTGTCCTCTTGGAAACCCCCATTCTATACGCGATGGAGTCCTGGGAGGGATATATGCGGTCTTTAGCATCCCACCAATGGATCATCAGGTTAAGCAGAACATTCAAATCTGTAGACGTTAGCCCGAGTTGTGCTTGAAGGAACATCAGTGAGGAAGGAAGCGCCGTCCAGCCTAGGCAGAGCCCGCCTTCTCCCCATTTGTCGATTAGTTTTGCTTCATTTTCTTCCTTTACCATTGTTTCGCCCTTTTAAAAAAAATTTCTTGTCGCATGGTAACCTGCTATGCTAGCTGAAAATCGAAGATTTTCAGCTAGCATAGCAGGTTACCAGATATTATTTATATACATATAGTATGACATTGGTGTCATCTTTAAAATAAGCACAGGCTTGCCTATATTCTCGTCACAGGTATGGGGCAACCCATACACTGATCTGTAAGCACTGCAATCGGCTGCCTTGTAAAGGTAAAGATCGCAACTGCGGGATTCTAAGGGCCTGTCCTTCTAGGGGACGGGCCCTTTCCTTATTCGCATTGTTAGCGTGCTAGTTAAATACCCCCCCGATGTCGCCCCTCTGATACGCGTAATATTTTAGTGTCGACTTTCAAAGCGCCTGAGCAGGTCGTCAAATCCTGAGATCGTCGTGTGGGTGTTTTGAGGGGGGGGAGTGCTTTGTGGCGGCTCCGGTGCAGGTAGACGGCGAAGCTCACTTACTTCTTCTTGTAGCGAGGCCACCTGTTGACGAAGAGCATGCAGCTCACTGAGTAACAGGGTGTCTCGTTCGTGCTGTGTGTATCGTCGCGGAGACTTAAGGGGTGTCTTAGGTGTCTTATAGTTAGGCGGTTCGCCATAAGCGCGGATTAGCTCCGACAGATCAATGAGGCGTTGTCCATCATCATTCAGCCTCGAGCTGAGGCGGCCTGCATCGCAATGACGGTGCAGTGTCATACGGCTTTTCCCGTATAGTCTAGCGGCCTGCGATAGATTGAATTCGGGCATGTCACAACCTGTCACATTTGTTGTCTCATAATTAGTGTAGCAGGTCGTTCTAGCCGTAGCTTTACATCACGTCAGTGGGCCGAGCTCCT
>NZ_JBQTDC010000078.1:0-4801 GCF_052353045.1 Halomonas sp. AOP7-B1-5
CGTGTAATTTAGCCAGCCCCTACGCCAGCACATACTTTGGTTTTGGCTCTCAGTGAGCAGAACTGAACTATTTTGGACGCTGACTCCCTTGTTGCTGATTCTTTGTTACTTACCCTCGAACCATAATTCAGTAAAAGCTGCATGCGTGCACGCTCGTGAGAGGTGACACCCTCTTTTCATTAAGATACTGTCTTCTTAAGAATTATGAGTGGTGGCTATTGGCTGTTAACGACCCAAAGCGGACCTTTGTATCAGGCGCGGCTTCATGGGCCATGTCGACACGATGTTTGGGGGCGGTGGTTCGCTACAAACCGTAGGAAGGTCAGCTTTGCGGCTAGTCTAAGCGCTCAAAAGCGCTTCTTATGGATGCCATACCCCGGCGAAAACGGTCACACTTATCACTATCTTGCATAGTAAGAGCGTTCTGGACACGATATTCTGCCATTATGACTTCAAAATTCTACCTTCCTCGGACACTACACTCGGAAGATAAAAAATATAACGAAGTATCCCTATGGGCAGCTTCACGCTTCCTCGTTGTCTTAGCAGAACCTGGGGCAGGTAAAACGCGCCTGATGGAGAGTTTGGCGCAACAATTGGGAAGCACGGTTGTCACCGCGAACCGCTTTGCCTACACAGGTACATCGGCAAGCGGCTCTCCTCTGCTCATTGATGCATACGACGAATTGGCCAAGGTGGACGCTAGCGGCGTCTACAAGCTGCTTGCAGCTGCGCAAAACGCTGACCCTACACATTTAGCAATTTCAAGTAGATCAAGCGAATGGGACAACGCTGCAAATAGCGCCTTTCAAGAGTTCTTCGGCGAGCCACCGCTTGTTGCTAGGCTATTAGAGTTCACCGAAGACGAGCAACGCAGAATATTTGAGAATCATAGCCCGAAAGAAGACTTCGCCGCGTTCCACGCCGAAGTTGTACGATTTGACTTGGAAGCATTGTTGCCCAATCCACAATTTTTAACGTTGTTCGCAGATGCCTACGTAGAGAGCGGCCGCAAGTTCACGGATAAAAAATCGATTTTCTCACAAGCGTTAGAGCGTCTTGCCAAAGAAGCCAATTCAACTGTGAAGAGTATTGGTGGATCATTATCTGCTGCACAGAAAGTAGATGCTACTTCTGAAGTCTTTGCAAAGCTGCTGCTTTCAGGCGCTGAGGGTGTAACGATAAGTGAAGCTAGTGAGGACACGCTATATCCACTTCTCGGATCGCTAGTGTCTGACACTGCACCCATAAACGCGCTTCTCGCAACGCGTATGTTTAAGCTTGGCGATACTGTCGACACCCATCGGCCCGTGCACAAAATCATCTCCGAGTACGCTGCCGCAAACTATCTGACAAAGCGGATTGCTGACCCAGCCGACACAATTTCAATCGATAAGTGTTTGTCTGTCATCGCGCCAAATTCGACGGTGCGTGATGAACTTCGCGGTCTACTTGGATGGATGGCCTCGCTGGGCAATAAACCCATCCAGAAGGCGATAGTCGGGTTGGATCCGTACGCGGTACTCGCCAACGGTGACCCCTCACAGCTAGAAACTGCATCAAAAAAACTACTCATTAATCGGCTCAAGGAAATCGAAAAAAAGGATCCTTACTTCCGTAGGGAGGACTTCTGGCGCAGGTTTAGTGTCGCAGGATTTTTTACGCCCGAAGTGGTTGACGAAATAAAGCCGTTGCTCACGCAAAAGGCTGATGGTCACTTGCGTAACTTAGTACTCGAGCTTCTAAGTGGATCTCCTGCAATCAAACACTTGACCAGTGAACTGCGAGCGCTCGCTCTTTCACCGCAGGAAAGCGAACATGTGCGGCTGATGGCACTAAACTGTTTGCTCGATCAAGGTAGCCTCTATGATCATTTGAGCGACATGGCCGTTCTTTTCTTTGAAGCAAGCCAAACTTCACTCAAGCTGGTTGCAAAAGCCATTGAAAAACGCGGCGTGCTCACCTTTAGCGATCAGTATCTATTAGGTTACTTCCGAGTATGTGCTCACTTATATCCTCGCCACAATGAACATTTTGAACAAACAATTGGAACGCGTTATTTTATAAAACACCTGATCGGCCAACTACCTTTATCTAATATCGAATTCCTACTGAATAGTTTGACAGACGGTTTAGTGTGCACATGCGGTAAAGAGAACTTCGAGTGTGATTGTAGAAAGGGGATAAGCAAGATCGTTGCTTCCCTAATGGACCGTTTCTTTGAGCTATCATCGCCTCCCTACGACTCAAAGAAAGTATGGCAATGGGTGAGGAATTTGAACTTCCACTATGGTAAAAGTTCGGATCAGAGCAAGGCTATTGAAGTTCTTCAATCAAATCGAGAATTGAGGAGAGGTATCATTAAACACGTCTTCGGCGAGCTAACCGACAAGCGTGATATCTTTGAAACCAAGGGACAATTTTTTGATTTGCATTCACACTCTGGTCTTAGCTTTCAGAAAGAAGATTATGATTTTATAGTTGATTACGCCTTTGAAATCGACAACGTGGAGCTTTGGACGGCATTCATTGCAAGGCACCAAATTCATCGGAATAAGGTCCAGAGGGGACCGGACCCGCTTCGAGGCCATATGCGTGAACAAGCGGCGCTCAAACCAGCTTTTATGCGCACTTGGGTAAAATCAAACCGAGATGACGCAAAATTCAATAGGCAGCATCGCTTCCCGAGTTTTCGGCATTCCCGACGCATGAAGAAACGCAATAGGCGGACAAATGAAACACGGGCAGCCAATATAAAGTATATCCACGAGAATCGCGAACTTGTAGAAGGGGGGCGTCACTGGGGCTGCTTGGTTAGATTTGCTGAGCTGGTACTCATGCAGCCGGACAAAATCGAAGAGGAATTCGGAAGTGAAGGTATTGTAAGAAATGGCCTTCGAAACTGCTTGGACTTCATCACATCAAGTGTACCATCCTTGCCCAAATTGGCAGAGCTTCAGTGCGCATCTAAATACCAACAATCGGAAACTATACTGTATGCCGCTTGTTTGGAGATTTTGCGAAGGGATGGCAATCTGAGCTGTGTCCCGGTTGAACTCCTCCAAGCGCTCAGAACGAATCTAGACATGCATTACGATGCAGTCGAAAGTGAAGACAGAAATGCGCTACAGGCAGAGGTCAACCGTTTAGCTCTTTCCACTGATAAAGAAGCGGAAAGCTTTTGCCGACAGTACATTGAGCCGCAACTTCGCGATCCCAATTGCAAACACCCACAGGTTCATTGGTTACGTTACGACCCGGTTTTTCAACCGTTGGCCCCGGCGTTAGCGTATGAGTGGCTTTGGACATTCGACATGATGCCGGTAAATGCACTAGATACTCTATTTGAAATTGCCGTGCAACACGTAGACAAGGAAAGGTTGGAAGCACTTATAGCCTGTCGCTCTTCAGAACTGACCATGGAGGCGCTAGAGGAGCGGCGTGCTTTTTGGTTTATACGCGCGATATACTTTTTGAAGGGTAACAGCTCCCCATATTGGAATTGGCTGATTTCTGATAAGGACAATGTTCTGCTTCTGAACGAGCGATCGGGACGAATGAACCGCAGGGAAAATCGGACTTGGCCAAGCCTCACATCAGATAAGATAGAGGTAATTCTCGGAGCGTTCCTTTCACTTTGGCCTAAAGTGCCGCTACCCAGCTCATGGGGAACGAATAGTCCTAAGGAAGAGACTGCATATCGTTTTTTGACAGAGATCATCTGGGCCATGAATGCCGATGCTCCTGATTGCGCTATCCCCGTAATTAAACGTCTGCTAAGCGATACACTTTATGCAGACTTCCATAAGGATATGCAAAGTATGCTGTCAAGTTTGGAACGCCAGAAAGCACTTGAGAACTTCAAACCGCCAAGCCCCAGCGAAATTGTCGAAATGCTTGATCAGGACGCGGTCGTTACGGTCGAAGGTTTGCGCCAACTGGTGTTGCAGGAACTTTCGAAATTGCAAAGTGCAATCGACGGAGGTGAGTTTAACACTGCAGAGCGTTTCTACGCCGGAACGAAAAGACTAGACGAAGAACCGTGCACCCGGATCATTGCAGAGCGGCTAAGCCTGATCTTGGAACCGAAGAACATCACTATTACACCAGAACATCATTTAAAACACGACAAGCGCTGTGACTTCACTACTGCGAAAGTTTTAGCAGGAAAAAGATGTTTACTTGTGACAGAGGTCAAAGGCCAATGGCACCCAAAGCTCTACGAAGCAGCTTTCAATCAGCTGAACAACCTATACGCAATCCACCCCGATGCCGAGCAACAGGGTATTTATTTGGTTATCTGGTTCGGCGCCGATGAGAAGGTTGCAGGTGTAAAAGGGCATGGCATCTCTGACGCTGTGGAACTTAAGACTAAGTTGGACAATACACTTCCGGACGAACTAAAGGGCTTGATCGACGTCTTTGTGTTAGATGTGTCAAAGAGCAATTAGGCGAGCGAGCCTGTAATGAATGTCGAACGCAGGCATTCGTTGCCAACTGCAAAAAATTCAGCTTGGCGCCGCTACCGGAGCAGCTCAGTAGTTTTCTTCGAATATCATCTGGAGATCATGATCGTGCCGTAGAATAGCATCTATTACAGAGAGCGCATTACGAACTAATACATCGTTTCGGTCATTATCCGGGGCGCCACTCTTGCGGTGGTTTTCAACCCAGTTGTCCAAATGGCTGCCTCTAAGCAGCCTGTTTATTACGCTCAACTTCCTGCAGCTTGCCAGGGTTGAGCGATACCGAACCGGGTACCTCGCAGTTTCGAGTCTTGCCCGACCAACGCTGTGGATGC
>NZ_JBQTDC010000079.1:0-4660 GCF_052353045.1 Halomonas sp. AOP7-B1-5
GCAGAACTGCTGCTGCGTTGGGCAGTGCAGTATGTGCCGGCGGAAGATTGGAAGCGGTTACAAAGCAGGCTCAGGAAGCGTCGCGGCCAAGCTTAACACATCACAATCGAGTGATATGCTATTATGAGAGTCAGCTTTAGCTTTCAAGCCAGCCTACCCTGTCTGACAAAATCGCTGACGCTCTTTGTCGACAGGGGCTGGTGAGGGGCGCTGCCCCTTCAATCCCCGAACCCCAACCCCCGGAGGCATGGCCATGCCTGACCAACCTAGCCGCCGACAGCTTTCCCAGCGGGTAACGCTGCGACTGCCTGACGACACTGCCGCCCATTGGCGGCAGTCTGCCAAGGCGGCTGATAAGTCGTTGAGCGATTGGCTACGCCAACGTGTTGACGGTGCCGAGGCCGTGCAAACGGGGCTACGCCGACAGCCTCGACGGTTGAGAACACTGACCGCTGACCCCGTGCTTTTGCGGCAGTTAGCCGCCATTGGCAGCAACATTAACCAGATGGCTCGCGTGCTGAACAGTGTGGGCTTATCCCCTGCTGACCATACCCGGCTACTGGCTGAACTGGCCGCGATGCAGCGAGAGCTGCACCGACTGGCCGAGCTGCCCCGCTACGATCCTGCTGACCAAGGTGAGGAGATCTAGCCGTGCATATCAAGTTTCTCTCTCACGGTCAGGGCAGCGCTCGCGGTGCCGTCAACTACCTGCTAGGTGAGCGTGACCACACCGGTGAGGAACGCGCCGAGGTAACGGTATTGAGTGGCGACCCGCACCTAGTGGCTGAGGTGGCCGACGCCAGCGCGCACCAGTGGCGCTATACGTCTGGCGTTATCGCCTGGTCGCCAGAGGACAACCCGACCCCCGAGCAAATTAACCAGGTTGTGCAGGATTTTGAGCGCACCGCGTTTGCCGGTCTCGATCCCGACCAGTACGCGACATGCGCGGTTCTGCACAGAGAACAAGACGGAACGGCCCATATTCACACGTTGACCGCCCGTGTTGAGCTGTCGACGGGCAAGGCGCTGAACATCGCCCCACCGGGCCATGAAAAGACTTTTGACCCGCTGCGCGACTACTGGAACCACTCACAGGGCTGGGCGCGCCCAGACGACCCTGAGCGCTTCCGGCACGTACAGCCCGGCCATGAACCCCACCGAAGCCACCCAGACAGGCACCCCAAGACCCGCGCTGAGATCACCGCCCACATCGAAGCGCTCGCCGCTGATGGACTGGTGACGAACGCCAAAGAAGTACGGCAAGAGCTGGCCGACATTGGCGAGATCACACGAGCCAGCAAGGACTATGTGAGCGTGCGGCCTCATGGCGAAGACAAGCCCATCCGGCTGCGAGGAGAGCTATACCGTGACAACTGGACCATCGACCAAACCCTTGAGCGAGAAGCTCGCCGAGCGCAGAGCGCAGCAGCTGGCCGAGATGGACAGCGTGACCCAGACGCAGCTGAGCGAGCACGAAAACGCCTTGAAGCAGCAACTGGCCGCCGCGAGGCATACCACCGAGAGCGTTATCAACGACCTGAACCACAGCTTGAGCAAGCAGCTGAACTCAGTCGTGGCTGGGCAACGGCAACAGATCGAGCAGATCGAGAAGCGCCTAGCCACGGCAGCGGCACAGGCCGAGCGGTTGAGTCAGGTCGGTGGCCTTCGGAGCTGGACGCGCCCGGCAGCGATCACGGTGGCCGTGATGCTGACGGTCAGCGCCCTGGTGGGGAGTGGCATCCTGCTGACCGATTGGCAGATCAACAAGCGCATCCAGCACTTACAGACCTTGAACGCGGAGATCCAGCGGGCCGAGTCGATGCCTCGGTTGGGCGATCATCTGGAAATACGCACGATTCAGGGCGCGACGTACTTGGTTGGGGAAGCTTGGATAGGGAACATGGAAGAAGACGGGACGCAGGTAGTCGAGCTGACGAACACAAGGAATTAACCCATGACGGAACTGGAAACCCTGCTATTGCGGCAGTTAGAGCAGCAGCAGCTCGATTCAGAGCGGCTAGTGAGCGACTTATCAAGGCAGCTACAGAGCTTGCAAAAGGTGCTGGTCGAGCAGCAGAACGACAGCGAGGAGCTGCGCCGAGCACTGCACCAGAGCGACCAGAGGAACGCGGCAGCGGTCGACAAACTGACCAAGCGCTTCGAGGCGCTGACCGAGCAGCTGACCGCCTTACGGATGCAGTGAAACAGACGGTTCAGGACTATCAAGCTCGGCTTGCCCAGCAGGCCCAACAGCAGCGCAAGGCCCAGCAGCAGGCCGAATTGGCTCGACAGCGTGAGGCGCGTCACAAGCAGGCTGAACCCATCGTCAATGAGTTCACGGCGCTTTGCCGGAAGCGCTCGCTTGGCATGGCTGGCTACAGAGACAGCAGCAGCGACTGGAAGGACACACCGCAACCGCTGCGAGAGCAGGTTGATAGCTACAACGCCATGCCCGAAGCGGCACAGCGGCGCGTGCTGGCTGACATGAAAGACGACCCGGCCAAGGTTAAGGGCATCGCTGACTTGCTCCAGCAGCGTACCTTGGTGCGGAACCGGGATCATGGTTTCGGGCTGTGACACCTACCGCTGCTTGGCTTCGATGAGCAGTCGTAAGGCGGCGTCTTCGTAACTTTCCCCTGTCCGCGCCTTGGCTTCGATTATGGCCCTAGGAATGCCGTAGATGGCCCCAGAGGCGTTTTTGTCCTTCCCTTTGGCGTTTCCACTGGTTTTAGGTTTTTGTGCCTTCACGGGATTTTCTGAGGGCTTCTCGCCGAAGGTAAACACCAAATGAGAGACGCGCCGCCCGGTTTTGCGCTGTGACCACTTCACCCACATTGGCGAATGCTCGTTGATCTGCTCGACGGCAGGCTCGATCACGCGGCGTTTGAGGTCGCGGATGTTGCTGTAGCGATCCTCCAGCTGGAGTGCGTCACGGAACCAAGTCAGCTCTACTTCACGCTTTCCGGCGTCGCGCCACTGGCACAGCAGCTCGTAGAGGCGGATGGCGTGGGCACTGGTCATCTTGGCCACATCGGCTAGAGCGTAGCGTGTGAACTGCGCTGAGAGCTGAGACAGGTAAGGCACCATCGGTTGGCTGAAACGAAGTGATACGGTGCCCTGATCCTCTTGGTAAACGACTTCCTGCACCCAGCGTGTAAGCCGTACCTTGCCCCCGCTCTTACCGTTGGGGGGTTCGTGCAGCGTCACACGCCGCTCAAAAAGGCGCTCTGAAGCAGCCTTGAGGTTCTGGTAAGCCGTGCCCAGTTTGGTCCCCGTCATTTCGGCGATCTGCTGGGCACTGACTATGTAGAGCTGCTGGTCGGTCAACGGCTCATCTCTACGAACCTGAGCGATACAGGCCAGTACGATACGCTGTTCGTAGAGGCTGAGGCGGTAGGACGCTTCAACCAGGGCGTTGGCTTTGTAGACCTGCGGAGACTGCATGGCCATCCATTTATGTGACATTGTCAGTAGTTGTCACATAAAACCATCAATCTGTCCCCCTTACAACCATCAATTTGTCCCCTTTTAACCATCAATTTGTCCCCTTTTAACCATCAATTTGTCCCTTTTTAAGTCGAATTACTATTTAAAATCAATATCTTATAACGCCCTAAAAGGGAAAAGGAAAAAGGTACAGAAAAGAGCGCGTATGCGCTCACCTACCCTCCGCTCCGCTCCGCCCAGCCCTTCGGGCTGCCTCATGATGACGCGCCAGAGGCGCGGCAGCGGCTTCTAGGTGCTACGCACCTGCACCGCTTTGGGTGGGCGCTATCGCGCACCAGTATCGTGCGGATCGTCAACAACCCCGGTTTAGCAGTACAGTGGGCTGCGCCCACCAAACCCTGTTACCGCTTCGCTCCATGCCGCTGCGCGGCATCAAAACCCTACCCTCGCAAAACTCAAGATAAGGCGAATAATCTTGATTTTATGACTATAGGCGTGAAAATTTCACATCTATCACTGAGATAAAAGTATGGAGATTCTTAACTGATTAACTATGCTGTAGCTATTCACATGGGAAAGTGTGACAGTGACGCTTGTTAAGCAGGGATGCTACTTTTTAGGAAGAACGAGCCGGAGTTGGCTCAATGATGCCACGGATGGTTGAGCAGGACGCTCATCAGTGCTTGCAGGGACGTGATGTAAGAATTCCGCCCGACCCGAAAGGGTCGGGCTTTTCTTTGTTTGAGCTAAAATAAGCGTGATATTATCACGCTTATAAACTACAATTGTAGTCATTAATCCGACCTGAGTACCTGGCTATGGCGCTTCGCAAAATCAGTGATCTCAAACCCGCGTTTAGCGGTGATAACGTCACCGAATGGCAATCCCCCGGCGGGACGCGGTATCGCTATGAACGCGATCGATGCGCGGTGGGCCAGGAAATGGGTCCCGGTACGGAAGCGTATGACTGGCACGTACTGGCTCACAATGACCTTACCCATGCCAAACGAAAGGTGTTTGAGTTGATTAACGAGGATGAATTTTAATGCCACGCCCCAGAGCTCTACAGGACGCCGAGGCGCCGCTGTGGCTGGCGGTGTTGCTGGACTATACGTTCAGCGATAAAAACGCTCAGCGGGCCGCACGGCTTGATTTGTTAGGTATCGCACACGATGCCACCGCCTATCCTGATGACATACCTCATTGGCGATTG
>NZ_JBQTDC010000080.1:0-4582 GCF_052353045.1 Halomonas sp. AOP7-B1-5
CAGATTTTCCTCGTTACGTTGATTTCCCTAGTAGCTTAACCAACTTTTGCGCTTGACCAAGCCGGTGCGAAATTAAACCGTCCCCCGAGAAATTTCCAGCACCATCGACCAGGAAGACGGGAGCAGTTGCAAAGCATCCATCACGATCTGCCAATCGGATGTGGCGATAGACATACCCAGCTGATCTTCTAGCACCGATGGGCGTAGCACCTGGCGGCCCCAAAGCTGTATCCGACCACTATCGGCATCGACAACCGAATCCGAAAGCAGCGTAAGCGGAAACTGCGAAGACAGCTGATCCAGTTTGCGCTGAAGACGGGCAGCTCGCACCGCGTCTTCCCATTCGTCGTCGTCCAGGCCAAATAGCGCAACACTTTCGATGGACGGAGAATCGGACACAGCAGGGATATGTTTCGGGGCGTCCAAAAGAAGCGAGGTCGCGTACTGCAATGCAGGAGAGTCAACGCCGTACCGATCCAGAAACGCAAGCAAGTGCCTCTGTCGAGCCTGTGTCTCCATCTCGAAACCCTTACTTTAGACGATGGTAATGACGGACAAGGCCATCGCAAAATCGGCACTGCGGATACAACGCAATAGCCGAGCTATCGGCTTCACCTACAAGATCGGGAAACTCGATGCGCTCACCCATGTATTTTCGTCCTCGCTCGTCGCTCAGGCGCTTGATGAGCACGGTTGGAATGTCGAAATCCGTCGTGTCGGCAACAGGATCAGTCAGCCAGAAAGGCAGTGTCAGATCGACGATAATCCGCGTTGTTTGCAGCGGCACCTCCAGCCAGTAATGCGGCACGATGATCACGTTTTCGCCCGTTTCGTTGGTATGTAGCTCGCCAAAGAACAGCTCCTTGGGCATACCGGCGTCAGCAAAGAATGCTGCTGCTTCGTGCGCAACGTCGCCACAGTCAGCATCCTCAGTGATGTCGGGCGTCAGGTTAAAAAATGCCATAGCGATATCGTCAGCCAATATCTGCTGTTCTTCTTCAAGCCGTGACAATGCGTTTTCAGACTTATCAGCGGTTACTAATGTGAGCACAGTGCTCTCCTTGTCTCGATGTCGGGTGTCCTTTGGATTCTACGCATCCCGAAAAACCGACCAAGGCGCTGAGGGGCGGATTTCTGGTGAATTAGCTTCAGCCCACCCTCAAGGCTTAAATAAACCATAACATACGCTATAAACCTTTTAGTTTGTTATGTGGCATAATAGCTTATAAATGCTTTTTTGCAGCTTTTATGCACTGAAGTATATAAGTGCTTAAAAGTAGAATATGGATTAAAATCAATCAAAAGTTATATAAAGCTATTCTGCTCTTTATAGATTTATGAAAGCCGCTTTTTTGAAACAGGCTTTTGCAATTTTTATTTTAAAAGGAAAGCATTGTGACGGTGTTCTGTGTATGCCTGCACACGAAATTAAGACCACTTGAATGTGAAAGAGGATAAGCCTAACGAATATTATCAAATTATTCGGCGGCATGGTTTAAAAAGAGAAATTTCACCAGCAGAGGTGTTTGAGTCATGAATAAATAACTTATTAGACTATCTACTTTCTATGCGACTCAATTACCTTTTTGACCTCCTTCAACGCTGTTCGCGCTTTTGATAACTCATAAAAAATTTTTCGATTTTTGGCATGGTCTTTTTCGTGCGCCGCAACTAATTCTCGCTCCCAACTTTCAGCCCCATTAAAGTCTCGGGCGTTATAATGATGCTTACCAGACCGTTTAATATGTTTAGCGTAGTAAGTTTTACCTTTGCGCATCGAGTCAGAGTTTCGAACAAACGCATCACGGAAATAGGCGACTTCCAAGGTTCCTCGATTAACGCGAACACGGATACCGAGCTTACCTGGATCACCTGCTGCAAAACGCTCCATTTTTTCTTCCCAAAATAAGTCAGCCATCGTGCGTGAGTCCAAGGCTGCCAGATAAATCGACCGCTCAATTTCTTCAAGCATTCCATCGGCTGCATCCGACAGCGCGGCAGATACTTCAGCCAAATCAATACCCGAACGCTCGGCTTCTGCCTCGTCGTTCACAGCAAGCAACGTATGCAAATGGTCAAGCGAATAATTACTTGAACTGCTGCTACCACCATATTCTGACATCCAGATAGCCCTCCAAAGCCTCAATATCTAACAGACGCTCCCCATGAAATTACCCTGGGGGAAACCCTCGCTCCCCACAGGATATTACTTACTGGTGGAAGGTGAAACAGAAAATAGGAAAAATAGCCAATTTTTTTTAATTCTCCCCCCAACTGGGGGGAGGTGAGCAAAATTTGCCACTTCCCCCCATTACTGGTGGGAGATTACTAAATTTCTTCACTTCCCCCCAATATTGGTGGGAAGTGAAAAAGTAATGAGAGGGTTGAAGCATTTCTCAATGGATGCAATACTGATTTTTACAAACCTAAAAGTTTAAAATAAACTCTCTAAAGCGAAGTGACTTGCGCTTCGATTTAGCGGTTCAACAGTGAAACGTGGAGGTCTGAATGGGTACGAACGTAGGGCTGGATATCGGCTATAGCAACACCAAGCTGGTTTACTCAGGCGGCGATGAAGGGCATCAGGAGTCCATCTTTCCTGTAGGGGTGTCGCGCCTCGATCAATTCAATCGGCAGATTAAAGGCATTACCGGCGGTGATGTTGATACCACCATTGTTATGGTAGATGGCGTTGAATATGCCGCTGGTATTGCACCAGGTAAAGTGTTGGGTAGCTCACGCGATATAACGGAAAACTACATTAAAACGACGCAGTATAAGGCACTTTTCCATGCTGCGTTATTATATACAAATGATCGCCAGATAGATCGCTTAGTGACGGGGTTGCCGGTCACGCATTGGCAGAACGAAGAATTAAAAAACGATATTAAAAAGATGATGGCAGGGGAGCATCAAGTTGCTAAAAAGAGAACCGTAACCGTGGATGAAGTTGAGGTCATTCCACAACCAGGCGGTGCATTTTTAGATGCTATTCACTACGCTGAAAGTAACGACGATCAAGATACCGTAGAGGCGTTAACAGAAGGCAGTGTTATCATCATTGACCCTGGCTTTTATAGCACTGACTTTGTAGTGTTTGAAGAAGGGGAGTTAAATGCTGAGTTGTCCGGTACAACCCTTTTAGCAACGTCTCGGATTATTGATAGAGTGGCTGAATTGGTCAGTGCAGACTACGGAGCGGCACCAGGTAAGAGCCTCAAGCCTGAAAAAATTGAAAGTTTAATACGCGCAAATTTGCACATAGTACGCTATGCAGGACAGAAAATAGACATCCAACCTTACATCCAACAAAGCGCATTGGAAATCTCTCAGGCTGCTATAAGCGAAATTGCGGGTAGTATGCGAAATACGGTACTTGATACTGTTGTGGTTGCAGGGGGCGGTGGGGCATTTTTCGAACCTGAAGCGCGGCGAATTTTCTCACATTGCGAGATTATCCAGCCTTCTGATCCAGTGCTGTCCATCGCTCGGGGCTATCACGGCTGGGCCGCACGATAGCGTTTATTGGCATTACAGCTGGTGGTAGCACTGATTACCGCCAGCTTTATAATCATTGGAGAATCCGCGATGCACGACTTTCAGCAATCACAGCCGCTTGTCATCAACATCATGCTGTACCGCCGCCGCGATGGTGATCTGTACAGAGAACTTATGTCTGTCCCTAATAAATACCGTGCGGAGCGTCTGCGCAATCTCGCTAACCTATGCTGTTTGATGCGGGAAATGGGGGGCATTGCCGTTGACAGTGAGCGATTGCATTCACTCGCCGAAAGGCACTATAGCAGTATCGTCAGTGAGGACGTGGAGGATAGCGACGGAGACGAGACAGAATCTTCCATGCCGCTAAAATTGACCGTCAATTTCTACAATTATCCCGAGCTGTACCGCGACCTGGCAGCCATTCCAAACGGTAATGTTTCCAGTCGGGTAAAAGCCCTTGCGTCGGCGGGGGCATTACTCAATGATATTTCACGCTGGGCTCGCCATGCTGATAATCAAGGGCTGTCGACCCGCCCATCACAAAACCCGCAGGCACATGCTATCGTCAAAGAGCCCGTTGATCCTGGTGTGGCAAGCATAAAAGAGGAAGGCGGGGTTGAGGTGGGAGCCCAAGAAGGAAGAGCAGATACAAGTGTGGAGGCGGATGCCTCAACAGAGCCGTCAGTAGCAGATAATAAGCGGGATAACACGCCTAAAAAATCCAGTGCCATCGGCAAAATCAGAATGTAGTCACCAGACAGCCGTGTTTTGTAGCGGCTGTACTACATGCCACAAAACCAGACATCCCCATGCCACAAAACCTGGTGAAACCGATCATGTCCACTTGCTGGTGAACTACCCGCCCAAGGTGGCGATTTCAAGGCTAGTAAATAGCCTGAAAGGCGTTTCGAGTAGACGAATGAAACTACTGCACCCTGAATTGGTACAACCGGCCTACAGGAAAAATGCGTTATGGAGTCCCAGCTATTTTGCGGGAAGTGTCGGCGGAGCACCGCTGAGCGTCGTCAAGCAATACATTGAGCAGCAGACAAGGCCAGAATAGGGGACGCTTCGCGTCCCA
>NZ_JBQTDC010000081.1:0-4535 GCF_052353045.1 Halomonas sp. AOP7-B1-5
CTAGCCAGCGCGTGAGAGGGGTCAGCGCCCAGCGGGGCGTGCCGATAGTGGCTAGCAAGGCGAACGTATCTCGACTTTTCGCACGTGCGAAAAGTTGGGAGGCGCAAGCCTGCCTTGGAGCGCAGCGGAAAGGCAGGCTTGCGCCTCCCGTTGGCTTCAATATATACCGATGTTTTCACACTTACCCTGCCGTCCCAGTGGCGCCGAATCTCTGATTCGGT
This sequence comes from Halomonas sp. AOP7-B1-5, assembly GCF_052353045.1. Classification (NCBI taxonomy): domain Bacteria; kingdom Pseudomonadati; phylum Pseudomonadota; class Gammaproteobacteria; order Oceanospirillales; family Halomonadaceae; genus Halomonas; species Halomonas sp. AOP7-B1-5. Next base: position 222 of record NZ_JBQTDC010000081.1, read on the forward strand.
GGCGGCTGGGCGGCTAACAAGCGCAGCGCGTTAGTGCCAGTGCATGCAAAGTGTTGATGGTCTCTTCTAACGCGAAAAGTGACTCGCATTAGAAAAGACCATCGTTACAATTAAATGTGCAGGCTGTTCACTATCCGCAGCCCTGAGAGAGGTGAACGTATGAACTCTATTTCCGTATTTCTGAGCGATAGCCCTGCCATTCTCCCCATCGTTTTTGCCGTGCTGTTAACCGCTGTATCTGTTGCCGGTGCCTACGCATACCGGGTCAATAAGCAGATCAATAAAGAGCGCCAAAGCCACGACTGAAAAATTCAAGATAATGCCGGTAATCTTGAATTTCATGGCTTTTAATGAAAAGCTTGACAAAAATATTTTATTGTGAACTTTACACTTGGCAGGGAGTCAAATTTAGTCTATATTTGGACCTTCCTAAACAATTTCAGATTCGGATGGAGTCAAATATATGGCCCCGAATATCTGAAGACCATAGGAGTTGTGTGATGAACACAAACGTAGCAACTATTAGTTTTTTAAAAAAAAATGCAGCGGCGCTCGATCTTTCAGAGCCTCTGACTATTACACAGAATGGGATACCAGCTTATGTGATCGAGTCGTATGAGGACCGAATGCGTAGGGATGAGGCGATAGCACTTGTTAAACTTTTATCTTTTGCCTCTAAAGATAAATCTAATGGAAATCTGATTTCTGGTGATGATTTGAGGTCTGGGTGGGAGAAACGTCGCTCCCAAACAGGAGCAATCACCAATGAAGAATTTACGAATTAATTATGCGTCAACTGCAGTTCAGAGCTTCGACGATCTAGTCGATTTTCTTGCCAAGAAGGTTGGTGAGGATAAAGCTTTAAAAATAGTCTCGAACATGACGAAAAAAGCTGAAAGGATGATTGATGCTTGTCCTATACGGCCCCCATGTAAAGACGCTGTATTACTAGGGTTATATGACTACAGCGAAATCGTAGTTGATGGGTACAGAGTGATTTTTGAATTAGATAAGCATAACCATAGTGTCAACATGGCTTTGTTGTTAAGTAATAGACAAAGCGTGCGAGCCCAGCTGGAAAGGTATTGTTTACTTTGGGATCGATGAACACATTGGCCAGCTCTTAATGAAGAGTTGGTCATGCCTCTCTGGCAGTTGAGACTCATAAGAGAGGCCATGCTGGGAGGATCTTCCCCGTCATGCTAATCAGCAAGATCAGCGAGCTCAAACCCGTGTTTAGCAGTGAAAGGGTGACTGAGTGGCAGCCCGCGTCTCAAGGGCCGCGCTATCGCTATGAGCGTGATCGGGCCGCGGTCGGGCAGGAAATGACGCCCGGCAGTGAGCAATACGAGTGGTATGTTCTAGCGAAAAATGATCTGACTAGCGCCAAGCGTAAGGTCTTTGAATTAATTAACCAGGATTACTTGTAGCGTTGCTGTTGCTGCTCAAGCTTAAAAATCTGCTGTCGATCCTGCCTGATTATGCTGCGTAGCTGCTCGATCTCCGTTACCAGCGCTTCATTGTCTAGTTGTCGAAGTTCACGCACCTGGCGTTTTTTACGTTCCAACGCTTCCACCGAGCCACTTAAACGCCGTTTCAATAGCGCATTCTGCTCGCTCAGCTCGTTTATACGCATTTGTGAAGGGGCAAGCAGGGCCTCAGCGTCGCGCTGTGCCTGAGCCGCCTCTGCGGCCTTTATGCGCGCGTCTTGTTCGAGTTGTTGAGCTTTCGATTGCTGTGCCTTCAGATTTTCTTGCTGGGTGGCCAGCGTCTCGGCGGCATCACGCTCGCGGCTGCTTTCACCCACCCAGGCACCGATTAGCAGCCCTATCAGGGTGGCTAGTGAGAGAATCAACGCATAGACGGGCCAGCCATCGATCACCGCTTCCCAGCCTTGGCTGGCTTTGTGAGTGCCGGTGAGATAAGCGATATTTGGGAAGCGTTCATACGCGAGCCACATCAGGGCAGCAAAAATCGCCAGAGCGACGAAAAGCGCAGTGTTACGTCGATTCATCGCAGATAAACCTCAGTGATTGAGTCCCGAAAGTGCCCCATCTCCTGCGAAACCGTCTCCAGAGCATCATGGTAGCTGAGCCCGTCTCGCTGTAATTCCCCCATCCGTTCTTGAGCATAGCTGTGCCGGAGTCCATGCGCGCCGGTTGAGCGTCCCAGCGCGGCATCAGAGGCTTGGGAAAAGCTGTTTGACCAGCGCTGGCCACCGCTGATTGCATAGTGGGACTGGTAGTAAACGCCACGGTCTGTCACCCGTTGAGGCTGCTCCAGCCGGGTTGCTTCAAGCCGATTGGCTAACTCGTGAGGAATTAGAACCTCTCTGCAAAGCCCGCCTTTACCCACGACGGTGTAGCGTTCGCCCTGGCGAACCGCGAATTTCTCATCACGCGCAGGCCTTGTGTCAGCGGGGCGTTCATCAGCGCGACGTAGCGTTAAAATTTCGTGCGCACGAAGTCCCGCAGCATGGGCGATCTGAGTGGCAAGGGCATTTTTATCAGTCTGTCGCTCGGTAATAGCGGAGATCTGCGCCGGCGTATAAGCGCGGCTTTCGAGTACCTGTTGTTGTTCGCTCTTGATAGCCGGCAGGCGTTCGCCCTGGGCGAGATGCCCAGTGACATGCTGCTGCATCAGCTGAATAGCTTGGCGTTCTTGATCGAGCGTCTTTTGGCCAACCGCTTCGCCGCGCTGTTCGAGGTAGGCAACTGCTTGAGCAGGCGTAAGGCTGCGCAAATCGCCACCTTCCCGCCCTGCGGCATGCTCAGCTTTCTGCCAGGTGGCCACGTTGGCCAGGGCGGCTTCGTAATTACTGACGCTGCGCACACTTTCAACCACCGATCCTTGCAGCTGCTGCATGATACGGCCAGCCTGCCGTTCACCACTCGCGAACCACATCCCCATTAGTGGCCACCCCGGTCGGCAGTACGTTTATCGAGCGTACGCTGAAGCCAGCGCGCAACAGTCGAGTGAGCGACTTTGAGGCGGCGCGGGGGCATCTTTAACCAGGCTTGAAGATCGGCAGGACGGGCGCCGCTGTCGTGAAGAGCGAGTAATTCAGCAGTGTAAGGGTCAAGCTGGCTGCGGCCCTGCGAATAGGGGCGGATACGGCCTAGCTTCTTGAATTCTTGAACCTGCTTTAGCTCGGCGGTTGGATCAAAATCAGGCAAGGGATCATCGCTTTGTAAGAACCTTCGCAGTGTTAAAAACACTGCGATCGCCCACATTGGTGGACTGCGACCCCGTTTATCAATCGAAGCGACGGGCCTGTTCTCTCGCTGTTATTGCCGGTTTTATTTGGGAAGCGCGGGCTGGGCGCTTGGTGCTAACGATGCTGTTAGCCAGTGCCGGACTGGGTCCGGGGAACCGATTTTTTTGCTCGCATTCGGCAATGCTTCGCGATCTTTTGTCACGCCACTTTTGTGGCCCAGGTGTGGGCAAAACCTGCTGTGCCATAGGCACACGTCAACGACGGCTAACCCGCAAAATCTAGCACAAGTTTTTGTGCGTGTGAAATTGTGCGATGAGTGTGCGCTAAAGCCGTAAATAAGCCATAAAGCCTGACCGCTGGGTACTACGCGGAGCGATGTACCCAGCGGTCAGGCGCGTATGCGTCTGACCGGTCGCCGGTAGGCGACTCCGACGCCATTGGCGGCGCGTCGCTCGCAGAGAGCGACAATGCACCGTCAGGTGCATGGCTGGCCGTAGAGGCCAGCGGGTCGGCATTAGCCGACAGTGACGCGCAGAGCGTCACTGTGTGCGGAAAGCACACCGCGTTTCGTTTAGAAATGCAGAGGTTAAGAGCTTTTGGGTCAATGATTTGCAGGCAGACGAAGATTGACGCACAGCTTTTGAAAGGCTATAAACGACGAAACCCCGCCGAGGCGGGGTGTCGGACTAAGAAGTGCTACCAACACTTTTTAGTCGGCGGTTAGAGAGAAACAAGCTCGCCTAACCAAAACTGTTCCCAGATTATCGCCCCGTAGCGGGCTGCTTGCAACCTCGTAAGCCATCTGAGCACGATTTTTCAGGCCTTTCTCTCTCACCGCCATAGCTACTGCTATAGCGCGTTTTCGCGTGTCCGCTGGTCTGGATTCGAGTTGTTGTCGGCCAGCCGGGCGCAGTAGTTGAGCCGAGACGGGGAATCTCACATACGGTTCAGCGTGCATCGCGCATCAAACGCCCTGGAGTCGCGTTCCAGGGGCACTGGCAGCGGGTAAGGGGATTAGACCGGCACCGCAATAAAAACGCCGAGGCGACGGCTCCTAGCGGAGTAACAGTCAGTCAGTGCAGCAGTTCATGATGTGT
>NZ_JBQTDC010000082.1:0-4534 GCF_052353045.1 Halomonas sp. AOP7-B1-5
TCAAGTCAGTTTCACTATTCGAGCAACGAACGGCTGCTTTTACGCTATACTGCACCACTTTTTATTTTCGACACCCCTTACGACGATCTGTCAGAGCCCCATTATGTCATTTGCAAAACTCGGTTTATCCAATCCTCTTGTTCAAGCGATTACCGACCTAGGTTACAAAACGCCAACGCCCATCCAGGAACAAGCGATTCCTGCCATTCTTTCGGGTAAAGATTTAATCGCCACCGCTCAAACCGGAACCGGCAAAACCGCTGCCTTTGTTCTGCCTCTGCTGGAAAGGTTCAGTACAGCGGGAACGCTGCGTGGCAAACGCATACGTGCGCTGATCCTGGTCCCAACCCGTGAGTTAGCGATTCAGGTCGAAGCCAGTGTGGCTCAATACGCTAAACACCTGCACTTAACGTCTATGGCGGTGTATGGGGGTGTTGATAGCGAACCTCAAAAAGAGCGCTTGATTGAAGGGATTGATATTCTTGTCGCCACACCGGGCAGATTGCTGGATTTGGCTCATCAGCGTGCACTGCACTTTGATGAACTCAAAGCCCTGGTGTTGGACGAAGCGGACAGAATGGTCGACATGGGTTTTGTCGATGATATCAACAAAATCATAGAACGCCTGCCTGAAAACCGTCAGAACCTGCTGTTTTCGGCCACGATGACCGGCGACGTTCGGGCGCTGGCCTATGGCTTTTCAGATAGCAAGATGACCGATCTAGCGTCTGAAATATCCATTTCTCCCAACGAGCGCGCCGCCGCCAGCATCAAGCAATGGCTAATCGCAGTAGACAAAGACGCCAAGTCGGCCTTGTTGAGTCACTTGATCAATGAGCAAGAGTGGGATCAGGCGCTTATTTTCACCGAGAAAAAACACAACGCCGCGAAGCTCGTTGCCCAATTGGAAAAACGCGGCATCATCGCAGATTCCATTCATGGCGGTAGAAGCCAGGCCATGCGCGAACAAGTTTTAGGTCAGTTCAAATCCGGCGAGCTCAAGTACCTGATCGCTACAGGGGTGGCTGGTCGTGGTTTGGATATCGGTGAACTGAGCCGTGTAGTGAATTACGATTTACCCTTCCAGCCAGAAGAATACATCCACCGTATTGGCCGAACCGGCCGTGCGGGTGCCTCGGGTGAAGCCATCTCTTTGGTCGACATCAGTGACTTTAAAAATCTTTGTGCCATTGAAAGGCGATTGAACAGCATCATTGAGCGTAAGGAAGTCGAAGGCTTTCCGGTTAAAAAAGCAGTACCCGCTTCAAACCTGAACTATAAAAAGAAGTAATCGCTAATACGTAACAAAGAAGCTCACCTATTGAATGAATAAAGGGTGAGCTTCTCTGCTGGTTTTTAAAACCGCAGTCCATTCACCAACACATTGATAAGCACTGGGGGCGACAAACTTCGCTCTCACTAATCGGCGGGTGAAAATGCGTCCAGTAGCTCGGCATTGGTCGGGTATTTCTCCAATAGCTCAAACAGCTTCTGCGCCCCTTCGATTGGTTTGAGCTGTGTCAATGCGCGACGCAGTGTGCGTACTTTTTCGATCTCCTTGGCATCGATCAAAAGCTCTTCTCGGCGGGTGCTGCTCTTGGCGATATCGATGGCCGGGAAAATCCGCTGGTTGGCCACGTCGCGTGACAGCACGATCTCCATATTGCCCGTGCCCTTGAACTCCTCGAATATCACCTGATCCATCCGGCTGCCCGTATACACCAGCACGGTGGCCAGAATCGTGAGCGACCCACCGTTTTCGATCTTTCGCGCGGCGCCAAACAGCTTTCGGGGTATTTCCATTGCTCGGGCATCCAGCCCACCCGACATGGTGCGGCCATTGCCCCGCTGCTCGGCATTATGAACGCGCGAAAGCCTCGTCAGCGAATCAATCACGATCATCACATCGTGCCCCTCGCCCGCTTGCCTACGTGCCGTCTCAAGAAGCTTATCGGCCATTTGCACATGATGGGTGTAGCTTTCGTCTGACGACGACGCATGTACCTCTGCCGACACGCTGCGCCTAAAATCTGTCACTTCTTCAGGGCGCTCATCGATAAGCAAGGCATACAGCTTTATGTCGGGGTGCGCCTCTGCCACGGCCTGACAGATATGTTTCAACAGCGTTGTCTTGCCAGAACCGGGGGGTGCCACGATCAAGCTACGCTGGCCCATCCCGATGGGCGTGATCAAATCCATCGCCCGCACGCTGCGCTGGGTGGAACCAGCTTCCAACGCAATGCGGGGAGAAGGATGGATTGCGACGCCATTTAGAAAGCGTTTTTCGGGGTCATCGAGTAATTGATCTTCAACTTCGTCAGTGGGCTTGGCCTCTTGCTGCCTTTTGACCTTCAAGCCTAGTGTTTTTCTCGTCATAATATTGATGGATCGCCTTGGGTAAGCTGAGCGCATAGAGTAACTGCAGGGCTTTGGAAATGATATTGGTCTTGTAGCAGCACTAAATTACACGGCTGGCCATGATGCCTTTGGAGCAGGCAAACAGAATGCCTTAAGCAAAGTGGCCGGATCAAAGGCCAGCCAGCCTAATCGCGTCGTTGCGGTACTTGGGTAATCCCCCGAAAAATCGGAGGTACTCAGGCGCATTTGGGTTATCAAAGCTGCGCAGAAAGCCGGCGTCAGCCCTGATTAGATCAAGCAGACCTTTGAGTCATTGCCCAATAACCGCACACCAACGGTTTAAGACTGGCAGCAGCTTTTCAAACATGCTGTATTGGGTATGTTGCGTACCTACAACCCCTGTGCAATAACTTAGGCGGCTGTATCGGCTGCGGCTGTTTGAGTATGACCAGTTGCCCGCTCTATAACCCGGGTGATGAATTGGCTAAGGTGGGTAGCGGGCTGGTGTTGTTGGATCAGGCTAAAGAGTGGGCTGAAGTGAAGCGATGGCCTAAGATCGGGGAAAGGTCAACCCATATAACACTTAAAACACCGACTTGATAAACTTTACCAGCCCCATCTTAACCTATCGTATAGTGCGGCTAACTTCCTGAAGTTACTAGCATAGCTTGAAACATCATATTCAAATTTTTCTTCGTTATCGATCAAAAACTGATGTAACAATTCAATATTAATTTTATCAACACTTAGAAATGGGATATATGCAGCAGCGTTCTCAGGTGTACAAGCTTCGATAATCTGTCTCATATCCATATGTCGATAGTTACGGAAGAAAGGTTTAGCATACGTATTAATACGTAGTTTTTTTAGATCCCTATATACAACTTTGTCTAAGTTAAATTCAGAGTCTTTGTAGCCTTGTTCACAGGTAATGCCATACTTATGCAAATATATAAATACCGGAACATTAGGAGTTGACTTACAAGCTCTCGGCGCTACATGTTTTAAAACCTGCTCACAATCATACCCTTTTTCTTGATGCAGCAAATCTTCAAAAAGATCATTTGTGTTGACACTTTCATAGCCGATAGGAGATGGCCCAATAAATTCTTGTTGCGCAACCCCAACACCAACAAGAAACTCAACATCATCTTTTGTTTCGATTTCATCAATATCAACTACACATATTTTTTTCTCTGGCTCAGAAGACTGCACTAATTCATATAACTGTTCCTTACAATATCTAAGAACTCTTGCTGGTATTTTTCGTTTTGTAGAATGAATAGCTTTATAAACTGGAAGAAAATCATTTGTTTTAACTAATACAAGTGGAATCTGAATACCGTCGATCGTTAAATAGGTATCGGATACGTTCGGCTCTTCATCGCCAGAAAGCCTTTGAATAAATATTAGATTCTTTCTTAATTGCTCAATATTGTCTCGACCAATACACCCAGATATAGCCTTTAGCAAACTACTAATATTTTCATCTGAAATTGAATAACCAATAAATACTACTGGGTGCTCAACAAACAATGTAATCAACTTAGCTGCCAAATACGTATTTTTCTGATCAAATGAATCATAATCGGAATCAGTCAAAACTAAGGAATCAGAACTTGTTGAACAGCCATGAATCTTGTATATTTCACCTATTTCCTGTGGATTCGAAAATAAAAGCTCTTCTTGTCCAATATAGGTTTTATATTCAGGAAAAAGCTGCTCAATAAACATGTCCCAGTTGGTTGTAATCACACTATCAACGTTCAAATTAGCAAGTAGCTTTACCTCTTCAGCATATTCAGATTCTTTTGCTTTAGATTGATCTAAAGTAGAAAGATAGTTGCATATTTCAACTCTTAATGCTGACGTTTCATCTTTAATTTTTAATTTATACCGATCTACACTCTGGGAATATTCAGGAGCAGACCACCAAAACTCGTTGAAATCTTTAGCAAGCAATGTAGCAACTTTCGAGTAACTGCCATTAGCTGATGACAAGTAATACTCGAATGGTTTACCAGCTACACAGAACTTACTAAGCAGCCCCTTCCAATCCTCTAGCCCCAGGTACCTTCTGGAGAATCCTGATCCTAAAAAAAGAAATGGTCCTGCCGAACGGCTGCGAAAGATGTCAACTAATTTACTTTCTATATCCATTTTTATCTCAACAATA
>NZ_JBQTDC010000083.1:0-4399 GCF_052353045.1 Halomonas sp. AOP7-B1-5
CTAGGCGCTGTGGAGTTAAGCCTTTATTTTATTGCGTTATTCTTTGAGAGAAAGGGGGCGTTATGATCAAGTGGGCAAAGCCAATTATATTGGCAGCAGCATTTATCGGAATAGTAGCCGATGCGAATGCTCAAAACTTTACTGATGTAAGCCTAGAAGTTACTGATATAAGGCCGGGTTATATCCGTAATGGATTATTTTTACCCATCCCAAATATTTCTCAAGTACAAAGTGGAGTAGGCAGGATTTCTAAAGAGCAAACTGTAAGATTGCTTGGAAACCCTAATGATTCTACCTCCAGCGTACAGGATGATAATTGGTTTTATAATATCAACTTGCCTCTGGAAACTAACGACTACTTAGTTTGTTAGTATAGAGTTTCTTTTTAAAATCAAATCGTTAGCAGTCTTGAGTGGCGAAGGCCTCAATGTGCTGCCAGGTATTCAGCCCTCGTCAAACCGGAAGTGCTTTCTCTATCCGCAGACCTACTATTTGGTTTTGATAGTGCAGATATTTCTCCCGGCGGTGTAAGCGCCATACGCCAACTCTCTTCTGAAGTTCGTCAAAATTTCAATAATCCTTCAGTTAACGTGATTGGCTATACCGATCGTCTTGGTGATGAGGATTATAACTTGTCCCTGTCTGAGCAGCGCGCTCGTGCTGTATCGATAGCTTTAATAGAAGGGGGCATCTCTCAGCAATGGATTACTTATGAAGGTCGTGGCGAAAACGAGCCAGTCGTGTCCTGTGCTGACAATATGCCAAGACCGCAGTTAATTTCATGTTTAGCGGAAAATCGTCGAGTCAACATTGTCTTGAAAGAAAGATCTTAGAGTTAAAAGAATTAAAGCCAGCGTGTTGGAAGTGTTTCTTTTTATTTGCTGATAATCCGCTCTGGATATCAAGTTTAATAGCATGAGCTTTTGATGATTTTAAAGCGTAAACATTTGGCGAAAAAATAATTTTAAAAGATCGGATTCATATCGCTAATGCTTTTAATAAAGCCTTAACGACGTGGTGTCGCTAGTTGAAAACTGTCCAAGCTCGCAGGCTATTTGTGGCTCCCGGGACCGTACATAGAAACGAAAAGGTGAAACATGGCTAACCAAGCGATAGTTATCACAGAAAAAGCTAATGGCAACGTCACTCAACAACAAGCAAATGACGTTATAGCGCTGCAATCTCCCAGCGCTGTAAAAATATCGGTTGGTCCTGAGGAAATTGCGTCATTTAACCAGTCGGGTATGAATCTGGTTATTGTACTCAAGTCAGGTGAGCAGATTGTTATTGCTGATTTCTTTGTTGTCACTGATGACGTACGTAGTGAATTGATATTAGAGGATTCCAACGGAGTACTCTGGTTAGGACAGTATCAATCACCTTGGTCGCATTTTGCCTTTGCCGAAATTAATGAAGAAGGATTAGTGGCTGCTGGCGATGTTTCGCCATGGGTCTTTGCTCTAGGTGGCTTAGGCGTATTGGGTGCAGCTATTGCAGCCAGCGACTCTTCTAGTTCCGATTCTAATCCTCCTGATAACGAAGAGCCTGGCGCTGGTGATAGCATCGACGATGGTGATGAACCCGACGCCGGTGACCCAATGGACCCCGATGATGGCGACGCAGATGCCGATGGTGACGCGGATGCAGATGCAGATGGCGATGCGGACGGTGACGCGGATGCAGATGCAGATGCAGATGCAGATGGCGATGCGGACGGTGACGCGGATGCAGATGCAGATGGCGATGCGGACGGTGACGCGGATGCAGATGCAGATGGCGATGCGGACGGTGACGCGGATGCAGATGCAGATGCGGACGGTGACGCGGATGCAGATGCAGATGGCGATGCGGACGGTGACGCAGATGCAGATGCAGATGCAGACGCAGACGCTGATGGCGATGCGGATGCAGACGCCGATGGAGATGCGGACGGTGACGCTGATGCAGACGCGGATGCGGATGGAGATGTTACTGCTCCGATAGCTCCTGCGCTCGCATTAGCAAATGATACTGGTGCAGATGATAACGACGGTATTACCAGCGATGGCACGGTCAACGTAGGCAACCTCGAACCCGACGCCACCTGGGAGTACTCCCTCGATGGTGGCGATACCTGGGTCGAGGGTGTCGGCGAGAGTTTTGAGCTCCCCGACGGCACCTATGCGGACGGCGATGTGATCGCGCGTCAGACGGATGCGGCCGGTAATACCAGTGACCTTGGCTCGCTGGGTGCCGTCATTATTGATAGTGCTGCCCCGGATGCGCCGGTGATTGACACCGTCACCGATGTCATCGGCGACAACGGTGAGCCGACCGGGACCGCGGTAGTGGGTACCGCTGAGCCGGACAGCACGGTAGAAGTGCGTGATGCGGATGGCGAGGTGGTGGGCAGCGGCCTTACCGACGAAAACGGTGACTACACCCTGACCACCGACACGCCGCTGGTCGAAGGTGATGCCTATGACGTGGTCGCTATCGACGCGGCGGGAAATGAATCTGATCCTTCTCTATTGATCGGCAATGCTATTGCTCCGGCGACACCGAGCCTGACGCTGGACAACGACACCGGCGCAGATGATAACGACGGTATTACCAGCGATGGCACGGTCAATGTGGGTAACCTCGAACCCGATGCCACGTGGGAATACTCCCTTGACGGAGGCGATACCTGGATCGAGGGTGTCGGCGAGAGTTTTGAGCTTCCCGATGGCGACTATGCGGCGGGTGATGTAATCGCGCGCCAGACGGATGCGGCCGGTAATACCAGCGGCAACGGATCACTGGGCGCTGTCATCATCGACAGTGCTGCTCCCGAAGCACCGACATTGGTGCTGGACAACGACACTGGCGCAGATGATAGCGACGGTATTACCAGCGATGGCACGGTCAACGTAGGCAACCTCGAACCCGACGCCACCTGGGAGTACTCCCTCGATGGTGGCGATACCTGGATCGAGGGTGTCGGCGAGAGCTTTGAGCTCCCCGACGGCACCTATGCCGACGGCGATGTAATCGCGCGCCAGACGGATGCGGCCGGTAATACCAGTGATCTTGGCTCGCTGGGCGCCGTCATTATTGATAGTGATTTGGATGGCGGAGATGGTTTGCTAGATCCATCTCAGGTATTGCTAGGCGCCCTGCTGCCTGGTCTTGAAGGACTCCTAAACTTGGACGAGGGCGTATTAAGCGATTTGGTTATAGATACCGACGCCTTGACTTCGAGTCTTAATGACGCGCTCGGGCCACTACTAGGCTTCGAATTTGACCCTGACGACCCTAATGGTCTTGATGAATTTGATAATTTGTTTGCTGGGGCAACCGATAGTTTAGGTAATGTCCTTGGCCCGTTGATTGGAGAAGCGCTAACCCAAGATGTTTTAGATGCATTAGACCTGCAGGTTGATTTTATAACGGATGGCGTAATTACCCTGTTGCAGGACGGTTTGCTGGGCGGTCTGCTGGTTGGCCTGGGGTTAGGGACAACGCTTGAGAATTTGCTAGGAGAGAGTGGTCAGCTTGATAGCCTCCTAGAGACGATATTGGGCGATGGCAGTCTGATTGGTGGAACGCTAGCCGAACAGGGCTTAATAGGCGGCTTGCTAGCTGAAAATGGCACTATTGGTAACCTGCTTGTTGAAAATGGGCTCGTCGGATTGTTACTTGCTGATGATGGGTTGGTAGGTGGGCTCCTGGCCGACGGAAGCGATCTTAATAATCTTTTAAGCGCATTGTTAAATGATCAAGGGATCTTAGATGGTCTGCTTTCTGGCCTCTTTGGCAGCGAAGGCGGTGTACTCGGCGGCCTGTTAAAGAATGGAGCAATGGAAGGCTTGTTGGATGAAGCGGGATTGCTCACTGCCCTTGTGGGCTCTCAAGGTGTGCTGGGTGGCGTTATTGACGAATTAGAAACCTCCTTAACTGATTTGACTGAGAGCCTTGGTCTAAATCTGGGTCAACTGCTTGACGATGAACTGTTCCCAGACCTTCTAAATGAAGGGGGGGGCGTTGACCAACTTCTAGGCTCGCTAGTAGGGGCTGAAGGAGTTTTAACGCAGCTTCTGGGGACTGAAGGGGCTGGTGGACAGCTTGCAGATAAGTTGCTTGGGGCTGAAGGCCCTCTTGGATCGCTACTGGAAAGCCTTGTTGGCGAAGGCGGCCTGCTAACCAATCTGATTGGTGATTTGTCACTCAATGACAGCCAAGTTAATGATCTGTTGGAAGGGTTGCTGGGCGAAGAAGGATTGCTGGCTAATCTCCTGGGAACGGATGGTCCCTTGGGTGGCGTGCTTGAAGATACCGACTTGTTGAATGGTCTATTGGATGAAGAAGGGCTGCTTGCAGGATTGGTAAATAGTTTACTGGGTAACGGCGGCTTACTTGAAGGTTTGATAGGCGAAGA
>NZ_JBQTDC010000084.1:0-4024 GCF_052353045.1 Halomonas sp. AOP7-B1-5
GGTTTATCTGATTCTTGTATAAGGTCTTCTGATTTTTTAAGGATACGGACAGGCGTGATGTAACTTTCTAAAGCTTTGACCTCTTCAGAAGTGCAGAGTTGAAAATTTTCTAATTTTTTTATGAGATTTGTGAGCAAGGAAATCTCCCAGTAAATAAATTTTATATTTATTGTAGTTTTATTACGATAAGATAGATATTTATTAATGGTTTTAATCTATTATTTTAATTGATGTTGACTATTAGCTTGCTTACGTTTGTGGCCATGACTTTTATTATTAATCTCTTGGGTGGAAAAATTTCTAGCTTTGTTATCTAACATGCTAAAAATAAAATCAGAGCATAATAATAGTTAACAAGTCGCGTTACTCAGTTGACCTTTACGGAGATCAATATCTATACCTATATGCCTAGTAAAATTTATAGGCAGTGATGAGCTAAAGCGAAGCTTTGCCATGGAGGCTTGAATGAGTAAGCAGCTGGTAGGTGATTTTTTAGTCCAACGATTAGGTGAGTGGGGCGTAAAACGCATATTTGGTTATTCGGGAGATGGCAGCAACGGCATCATGGGGGCGCTGAACCGAGCAGGTGACCAGTTTGAGTTCGTGCAGGCCCGCCATGAGGAAATGGCCGCTTTTATGGCGTGCGCCCATGCCAAGTTTACCGGAGAGGTCGGCGTCTGTACCGCAACGTCAGGGCCGGGAGCCATTCACCTGCTCAATGGTCTTTACGACGCCAAGAAGGATCATCAGCCCGTTGTCGCTATCGTTGGGCAGCAGGCGCGTGCTGCCTTGGGGGGTGAATACCAGCAGGAAGTCGACCTGGTGTCACTATTTAAGGACGTCGCACATGAATACGTCCACATGGCGACAAGCCCAGCTCAGATCCGCCACCTTGTTGACCGCGCCATACGTATTGCCTTAGCCGAGCGTACCGTAACGGTTATCATTATTCCCAATGATCTTCAGTCTCAGCCAGCAGTTGAAAAGCCCGCTCATGCTCACGGCACGATACATTCGGGCGTCGGCTACTCTAGGCCGCGTACGGTTCCGTACGACGATGACCTTCGCCAGGCAGCTCAGGTACTTAACGAGGGGGAGAGAGTAGCGATTCTGGTGGGCGCCGGGGCGCTGAATGCGACCGATGAGGTTATTCAGGTCGCTGAAAGGCTGGGAGCCGGTGTCGCTAAAGCGTTGCTGGGCCTTGCCGTGCTTCCCGATGATTTACCTTTCGTTACCGGCTCCATTGGGTTATTGGGTACCAATCCAAGCTGGGAGTTGATGGCCAACTGCGACACGCTATTGATGATTGGCTCAAGCTTTCCGTATTCGGAATTCTTGCCTGGAGAAGGCCAGGCACGAGGTGTGCAAATCGACATTGATGGTCGCCAGGTAAGCATGCGCTATCCCATGGAAGTAAATCTTGTAGGGGATAGCGCGGCTACTCTGCAGGCGCTGTTACCCTATTTGGAGCAGAAAACTGATCGTGGCTGGCGTGAAGATATTGAAAAGAGCGTGGGCCAATGGCAGGAGGTGCTTGAGGAACGCGCCATGGCGGTGGCTGAGCCGGTCAATCCGCAGCGAGTCTTCTGGGAGCTGTCGCCACGCCTGCCGGATAATTGCATTCTTACCAGTGATTCCGGTTCTGCTGCCAACTGGTACGCACGCGATCTCAAGCTGCGTCGTGGCATGATGGCATCGCTTTCCGGTGGGCTTGCCACCATGGGGAATGGCGTTCCCTACGCGATAGCAGCCAAGTTCGCCTACCCCGAGAGGGTGGCTATTGCCCTGGTGGGAGATGGTGCCATGCA
This sequence comes from Halomonas sp. AOP7-B1-5, assembly GCF_052353045.1. Lineage (NCBI taxonomy): Bacteria > Pseudomonadati > Pseudomonadota > Gammaproteobacteria > Oceanospirillales > Halomonadaceae > Halomonas > Halomonas sp. AOP7-B1-5. Next base: position 1,809 of record NZ_JBQTDC010000084.1, read on the forward strand.
GATGAACGGTAATTCGGAGCTAATTACCGTTGCCAAGTATTGGCAGCAGTGGGCTGACCCACGCTTGATCGTCATGGTACTCAATAACCGGGATCTTAATCAGGTTACGTGGGAAATGCGTGTGATGGAAGGTGATCCGAAATATGAAGCTTCACAGGATCTTCCCGACTTTCCCTATGCCGAGTATGCCGAGCTCATTGGGCTTAAAGGCATCAAGGTTAGCGACCCTGAGACGCTGGGGAATGCCTGGGATTTGGCTTTGAGTGCCGACCGCCCGGTAGTGCTTGAGGTGATCACTGACCCTGATGTTCCGCCAATTCCGCCGCATATCAAACCCGAACAGGCAAAGGCCTATATGTCGGCGCTACTGCATGGCGATCCGGATGCTGTGGGCATGATAAAAGCATCATTTCGACAGTTCGCCAGGCAGATAACCCCCAAACTGCGCAAGCATTAACACCTGTCGGCGAAGCCGCCTTTATCTACAAGGCGGCATCTACAAGTCGGCATAGCCCAATAACATGAACGCCCTTAACGTGTAGAAGGAGAACCCTATGCCTTTAAAAGCGCTGGCTATCAATTGTACGCTTAAAGCATCACCTGCTGAGTCTTCCTGTGATCGGCTTATATCCGAGATATTGGCAGCGCTTGCGCGCCATGGTGTTGTTGGTGAGCAGATTCGGGCCGCGGACTTCAATATCAAGCCTGGTGTGACATCTGATGAAGGTGAGGGCGACGATTGGCCTAAAATACGCAAGCAGATTCTGGATGCCGATATATTCATTTTGGGTAGCCCCATCTGGTTAGGGCATCACTCGAGCATCTGCCAGCGTGTACTTGAACGGCTTGATGCTTTTCTTGAGGAAACGGATGATCAGGGACGAATGGTCTCTTATGGCCGTGTCGCGGGTGTGGCGGTAGTAGGTAATGAGGATGGTGCCCATCACATCGTCGCCGAACTCTTCCAGGGCTTGAACGACGTTGGTTTTACCATACCTGCGAATGCCTGTACCTATTGGGTGGGTGAAGCCATGCAGGGGGACGACTACAAAGATTTAGACCAAGCACCAGAAACCACGCAGAGCGCGACGAAAGCGCTAGCACTTAACTGCGCCCACTTGGCCACGTTATTAAAGCAGAACCAGTATCCTGAGCAAGAGAGCTAGTCCTTCAAAGAACTGTTGATGTTTCATTCACTGATCTGTTTGTACGAACCTGTTTATACGAACCACTTTGTAAGAATCTGTTTGTACGGACCTAGTTCCACGGGCTGAGCCGTAAAGGAGGCTTGGATGCGTAATTTTATAGCTGAGTATGCAGCAAGCTGACTATACGCAGTTATTTTTGTTATCAGCTAAGCTATAGGTGTGCATGGCATGATGCTTTGCATACAACAAGGAGAAATTTTAAATGGCATTTCCGAAACGATGTGCCCAGTGTGGCAGCGAAGATTTCCGTTTTCCTGGTAACACCGATGAAGATGAAACTATTTACTGCAATTCCTGTAATGCTGTGGTGGGCGATAAGAAAGAACTAGCAAAAGAGGAGGTCGATGATGAAGGTGAGGGCGACCATCAAGTGGAGTCGCTGCTTAGATCGTTAAGTGGTAAGAAATAGTCGCATCGTTCTGTTTCTGCATTATTACCGTCCACCAGTCCGTGTTGCGCTAAGACTGGTGGATGTTCCTTCGGTGATAGACACCAAATTCATTCTGGCGTCTTTATGGAGCTTGCTTCGTTACTTAGCGGGCAGGCTGCTTAGCTACTCAACCAGCATATTGTTCGTTAAGTTCATTCACCATTTCATCTGCTTCAGGCTTGGTCGTGCAGCGTTTACGTACTAGCTCACCATCTCGTTGATCAGCGTCACGCATATCCACTACCCACCACTCTGGCTGTGCGTCAATTTCTATGCCTTCCTGAACTGCTCTGTAAACTATAAACGTCGCCATTATCCTCTCCTTGGTTTGTCAATCCGGTTGATTAATCCTTTTATAACGTAGCTTATGAAGCACGGGTTGAGTACCAAGCCTGCAGCTAACCAGTCGATTTTAAAAAACTTCTTAACATGTATTAGGCGTCTGACTGCGAGCTTGGAAATAACTACCCGGCGGTGCTAGCTTAAAATGGAGCTGGCGGCTCATGGTCTATTAATGAGAGGGAGAGAAAGGTATGGATAACCACACGCAAGGCCTTACAGGCAACGGATTGGACGTT
>NZ_JBQTDC010000085.1:0-3948 GCF_052353045.1 Halomonas sp. AOP7-B1-5
GATGAATGTGTTGGTAGCTGTCGCAGACGTGCCGCTGAATACGTCAATATCGACAGACTATCCACTCGGTCCGCTCTCAATGGATGATCGCTCCGCGTTCGGATGCTGAAGGGATACTGTATAGCCCTGCACGAACATCGAACTTGCGTTGTAATAAGTCAGCATTCGCAACCAAAACGCGATAATCAGGATGGGTTTGCGCCCCCGGGAAGAGTTGTTCAAGTGTGATGACCGCACGACCCAAATGTTGTATGCACTGCAAGCGTAGTTCCTGCGGCACGTTACGCTGTTCGGCAACCTCGATCAGGTGCTCCAATGCAGAGCGTGCGTAGCGGTGCATCATCTGTTTGTTACCGAGCTCATTAAATAGAGTGGCAAGATTGAATGCAGCGATGTTGTAAGTCATTGGTGCATAGTGGCAAGCAGCACTTTCAGAATGAGCCTTATCAAACATGGCACTAGCTTCAGTTAGCGCCCTCTCATAGTACCGTTGTGCATCGAGTAGGTTTCCGCGCTCAAGCGATTCGTTACCTGCTTGCGTAAACCTCGCCCACTGGCTGTCGATACTATCTCTGGGCATTGCGTTTTGAGTTGTTCTACGCATCGTAAACTCCTCTAGATTTGAAGATTCGATAGGCGCTTTCGACATTGGGGTAGCGCCAACTAAAAGATCCCTTTGCTTTAAAAGTTAGCATTGGCTAAACTTTTTAGCAAAGGTTGAATTAATCTTTGGCAACAGACCTCGATAGCAATGGCGAAAGCGGCCCCGGCTGGTCACGTCGGGTACCACCGCTGATAGGAATCAAGGAGACTCACATGGCTTTTTTACTTCCCGAGCTGCCCTACGACCGTAGCGCCTTGGCACCGCATATGTCGCTCGAAACGCTCGATTACCATTATGGCAAGCACCACAACACCTATGTCACCAAAGCAAACGAGGCGATTAAGAACACCGCCGATGCATCGCTAAGCAACGCTGACTTGCCCGAGCTCATGATTCGCGAGAGAGAGGGATTTCTCTTCAACCAAGCTGCGCAAATCTGGAACCATACTTTCTTCTGGCACTGCCTAACCCCCGGCGGCTCCTCGCCTACAGGTGATTTGATCCGAGAGCTGGACCGATATTTTGGCTCATTAGAAGAGTTCAAACAGCAGTTCTCGGATGCTGCACAGAAGGTCTTCGGCGCAGGATGGACGTGGCTGGTCATCGATGGAAATAGTCTCAAGATTGTCAATACACCCAACGCCGAGAATCCGTTGCTTAACGGGCAGACACCGTTGTTGACCGTGGATATGTGGGAACACGCTTACTACATCGATCACCGCAATGCGAAGCCGAATTTCCTTGAAAGTTTTTGGGCACTAGCGGATTTTGAAAAAGTGGCACGGCGTCTAAATAACTAATTGCACAAGGTCGAGACAGAAGGTTACGGGGCCTAAATTCCCGTAACTTTCACCGATATGCCGGGAGAGTCTCTGAAAAAGTTCCTGACTTTAGCAACAATACGGTCATCGACAACTGTGCAAGATTCAACGCCGCCATAGATCAGGTCACCTCCTCAGAAGTCGAGCATCAGAACGAGCAGCGTAAGGCTCGCCGCGAACTATTAAAGCAGCTACACACAGCACAAAAACTACGACTTTATCGAGGTTAAGCCAGACGATGAAAGCGGTTTTGAAATCTTCATTATTCAGGAATAGCGAGGTAAGATGCCTGTTTAAGGGTGTATTTTTTACGCATCCTGCAACATGTTTAAGTATTGGAGTTAGCAAGCGGCATTGATGTTCCTTTCTCAAGCGTTGAGCGACTTATAAGCAACATACGATATATGAAAAAAAAGAGGGGAAGTAGTTACAGGTCGAGTAAACATACCAGCACGTTTATTCAATCAATGGGGGCAGTCTAAGGCCTAATAAGAGCTAAACCCTGTCCTTGTTAGGGGAGAATGAACATGGGTTTTTCAGCCCAGATCGTACCTGTCGTAGTAGTTTTGGCTGCGAATTGATTGAGCGGCCCGAATTTTTCCCTACGTTGGGAATGAGTGGCGGCGCTGTTTGGCTGGTCGACAATGATAAGTATTACCGCTATTCCGTTTGTGTTGCTTTCTTGGCCCAAAACAGCCAGGTAGTGAGATATTTTCCTCAGATTGCGGGATTCTGCTTAATTACGGCCCTGTTCCGCGATTATGAAAAAAATCTCCTCCCCTATTTCCATGGGGCTGAGGTTCATAATCTCATCGAATCAGGTCGCTACTGTGACTCTTGCTTTTAACAAAGCTAGACACTGCGACGTCCACTATATTGCGCTTTCAGCTCCTCTCGGTGGGTACGCATACTGTAAATGCCATATCGGAGACGACAAAAGACTGCCCTTGGCCGATGTAAGGGGGGGCAGCCCTAGCGATCAATGAGTATTGAAGACGTTCAAAAGGTTAGGGTCCTGCTCTCCAGAGAATTGTACGTTAAATCACGACAAGGTTCAGCTCGTTAGACCTTTGTGAGTAGGCACGAAACCACTCAGTAGACGATCAATTTCCTCGGCGGGCATTGGGCGGAAGAAGAAGAACCCCTGGATGAGGTCGCAATGCATGTCGCGAAGCAATGACAACTGTTCGGCGTTTTCGACGCCCTCGGCCACTACTTCCAACCCCAATCGATGACCGATGAGGATAGCACCCTCCATGATGGCCCGATCCTTCGGCTGCGTGGGAGCGTCTTGGATGAAAGAGCGGTCAATCTTCAGGGCTGTGACTGGAAAGTGCTTGAGGTAGCTCAGAGATGAGTAGCCGGTCCCGAAGTCATCAAGAGCAATGTGAAAGCCGCGATGATAGAGGCGCCGAAGGTCCTCAATGGCGGTCTCGTCGGCTTCTATCAGGACATTCTCGGTCAGTTCAATGCCGATATCCCGAGGTGCTAAGCCGTGACGCTGCAACGCATCCTCAAAGCGCTTGAGGGCACCGCGACCCACCAGTTGACGCCCTGATACATTGATATCGATGCGGTGTTCATGAAATCCCTTGGACCGCCACTCTTCCTGCTGGCGGCAAGCCTCTTCTATGACCCAATCGCCTAGACGATGAATCAAGCCGGAATATTCGGCCAGCGTGATGAACTCGGCTGGTGAGATCGTCGGGCCCTCAGCAGGCTCCCAGCGTATTAAGGCCTCAAGATTCTCTATTCGGCCACTGGCTGCTGAAACCTGGGGCTGGTAATGGAGGGAGAACTCATCGTTGTCCAAAGCTTCCTTGAGTCGTGCCAAGAGGTAGTGCTGGCGAACTAGTTCATCATGGAGCTTCTGTTGGAAGAAGCATACAGCACCCCGCCCCTCCAGTTTGGCACGATTCTTGGCAACATCGGCATTACGGATCAATTCTCGTGATGATTCGCCATTCTCTGGAAAGAGCGCCACACCTAGGCAGGCCGTAACCTGACGCTCTCGACCGTCCAGGAAGAAGGGTTTGCGAAAGACATTTTGGACATGACGAACGATCCGTCTGACGTCGGAACTCAAATAGACGCCGGGAAAGGCCAGCACGAATTCATCGCTAGAAACACGAGACACCAGCTCAGTGACTCGTTGGCACTCTTTCAGTCGCCGAGTAAGCCCAATGAGTAGACGATCGCCCTGATCATAGCCAAGAGCATCATTAATTTCGACGAAGTTGTCGATATCTAGGTAGAGGGTGGTGAGACCATTGCCCCGGCGTCGACAGGCATCCAATAGGCTGTCTAGGTTGATTTCAAAGGACTGGCGATTCGGGAGATGGGTGAGCCAGTCGAAATGGGTAGCAAATTTCAGGTCGCGATGGGCGCGCTTTTGGTCAGATAGATCGACATCCACGCAGAATAACAAGGGTGAATCGGTATGCTCATTGAGCATCAGATGTTGTGAAAAAACCGATATCAGTTCACCAGTTTTGTGTTTGAGTTCAAGCTCACTGGCGGGTA
>NZ_JBQTDC010000086.1:0-3292 GCF_052353045.1 Halomonas sp. AOP7-B1-5
TGCGCCAAGCGCCTCGTCGGCCAACAGCACGCTTCATCCTACCTCGCCACCCGCAACACCTCCGCCATGTCACCGTCGGCTGACGCAGGCAGAACAGCTGGATCGCCTGATACGCCAAGCAGGCGGGTATCCGTGTCATCTGGGGCGAGTGCGCCCGCTGTTAACCAAGGCATCGGGCATCAGGGAGGGCAGTGTGTTGCAAAAAATACGCGATGGCAAAACGCGAGGCATCAAGAAACATCTGGTCAGCCTGGGATTCGTTTGTACCAAGACGCGGGTAAGTCGTTTTGGTGGCGCTACCCAGAAATCCTGACTTCCGATGCGATAAGGCCACCGTCCTGTTGACTAGAATCCCACCTGGAAAGACAGGCCACGCCCCCTTTTTCCTTTTCCCTTTTCCCTTTTCGGAGGGTCTAAGCACATGAAATATATGGTTTTTTTCGGCCTAAATGGGACAAATTAGGGGTTAAAGGGGGACAAATTAGGGGTTAAAGGGGGACAAATTAGGGGTTTGAGGGGGACAGATTAGGGGTCAAGGGGGACAGATTAGGGGTCGGGATTTCGGCCTAAATGGGACAAATTAGGGGTGGCCTGTGGATAAGTATCAGTGCCGCGAAAGGGGACAGATTAGGGGTCACTGCCGTCCGCCAGCGACAGCCAAAAGTGAAGCGAGGATAGTGTGAAAAAAGACGACAGACCACAGGTGTACAAAAGCAATGCGTTGATCGAGGCACACTTCGCGGCATCGCTCATGGAGCAGCGTATCCTGCTGGCGTGTATGGCTCAGGTGCGCCGTGACGGACAGATCACCGATGAAGTCATGTATCGCGTTTCAGTGGAGGACGTGACACCGGCGACACACCATTCCAAAGATATCTACCGGCAATTGGCGCAGGCGGCCCATCGGCTGAAACACCGTGATGTCTGGATTGCTGAATACCCCAATGGCGCAGGGACGCGACCAGAGCTTCTGAGCACGGGTTGGGTACAGACCATTCGATACAAGAAGGATCAGGGATGTATCGAGCTTCGTTTTAACAAGGACATCCTGCCGTATTTGTCTCAGTTGAACAGCGAATTTACCGGCTACTGCATTGACGATATCGAGGGGATGACAAGCCAGTACGCCATTCGCTTTTACGAACTGCTGTGCCAGTGGCAGACAAAAGGGCAGCTGGAGCTGTCTGTTGGCTGGCTGCGTCAGGCGTTGGCGCTCGACAACAAGTACCCAACCTATAAAGATTTCCGTAAGCGGGTGATTGAGCCCGCCATCGCTCAGATCAACACGCACACGCCCGTTACCGTGTCGTACATTCCCATCAAAACGGGAAGATCGGTGACGCACTTGAGTCTCGACTTCAAAATCGCTGCGACACATAAGCCAACAGCACGCACCTCCGCCAAGGCATCCAGGCCACCCAACGCGACCAGCACACCGCGTTCGGCCCCGCAGGCAGGCAAACCCATGTATGGCATATCACCATTGATGATCGAACGGCACAAAGCCGACGGCGATAGCTGGGAAGACGCGGCCCTGAAGGCGCTTTATGCCAAAAAGCGATAAGTGACCGCAGGAAATACCTGAAAAATCGGCCCTCAGCGCCCTGGCCGATGATCAAGTCTCGCTACCATGAGGGCATCCATTACCCAATTGAGCGCTCAACATGCGGCTCCAAGATATCGGTGGAGCCCAGCGATACGAGCAGCATGGCCGTGACGTACTGGGTGCATCCGTACAACAGCTAGTACCGCCCCCTCAAAAGTGAAAAAAGTGCTCGCACGGGCTTGGTCGATTGAAAAGTCGTGAGACAGTGAAGGTATCAACACGACAGGAGAGAGACATGACCACACCACAACACGCCTTGCCAGCACCGCCATTTCGCGGCCTACGAAGACGGCCACTACCGCTACCGCATCGAAGATGCTGAGGACAACGTGCTGGTGTCGTTTGCCAGCTTGTCTGACGCTGAAAGAAAGCTGGCACATCAAGCGTCGAATTGCGCAATCTAACAAAAAAACTGGCCCAAGAATTTATTAAAGCGTCATAAGACGCCCACCAGAAATAGGAAAACCCACCATGCAAATTGATATATCGAATATCAGGGCATCAACAGCGGGAGGCTCTACCCCAGACCCCGCAACGATTTTGGCCCTTCTTGATCGTCTGGAGGCGGCTGAAGCGCGGGAGATTGAGCTTGTAGAAACTCTCAAGCATATTCGCGGCGCAAGTAGCTGTTGCGACGCTTGGGATCATATCGACGAAGTTGTGCCGTATGACGCGGCTCTATATAGCTGATCTAGGAAAACCGCTATGCCATACGCTCCACAGAAAGGCCAGCTTGTGACTGCTAATGCTGGCGGTACTGACTTCACAGTTACGATTTACGGCAACCAAGCGCCTGACCTTCCTGAACGCTGGGTGGGGCACTACTCAAGCGTCACGCCGCTAGGCGATACTTTGTGGCACTCAGTGCTTGGAGGGGTGTTTATAAAAGAAGAGGGGCGAAAGCGTATCCCTATGATGGATGTTCACTTTTTCCACACTCATGGCAGCGAGGAAGACGCTCTATCAGACTGTCGGCGCATGTGCGGGGACGTTGCCGATACTACTCAATCCAACTGACCGAGGAAAACTATCATGAGCGTTCATGCGACAAAAACGAAAGCGGGCGTAGTTATTAAAAAAGATGCCTTTGATGAAAAATGGGGAATGGCGGCAGTAGGTTCATTGGAAGGAACGGCGGTTCTCCCTACCGGAACCGAGATTTTTGAGGATGATTTAGGGCGTGAGTGTGTCCGGCTGGGGGATGAAGTCTGGACGTTAGCAGAGGCGGTTTACGCAGCTTATCGCGATGAAATACCTGGTTCGACTTTTACTCCTTCTTAAACCTGCATAAATCAAGAAAAAGCCAGCCCTTGCATAGCAGGGGCCTTCTGATAGCCGGTTAATTTTGCCGTTTATCGAAAGTAACCAACAACTAAGGAAAACACAAGATGCCCACTCAACCGCAATATGAGGCGTTGGACGCACAAGGATATCCCTACATGCGCGAGGCACGTGTCATTGGGGAGCTACCTTTAGCAGCTCGACGCACTGCACTAGATGCAGCAATTACCACAGTTGGTAATGAGTGTGGGCTGACGGCCAGCAAGCCGCTTAGCTTTGGCTTGCCTGTATTTGAGGCATTTGGATTGAATCGTCGTGAAGCCAGCCGCCACGCTCATTCTAAGCTGCTACTGACACAAGGCTCAGATTTGAGCCTTGAATACGCCAACTGATAGGAAAAGAGGT
>NZ_JBQTDC010000087.1:0-3220 GCF_052353045.1 Halomonas sp. AOP7-B1-5
TGCCTGACGATGACCTACTCTCGCATGGGGAGACCCCACACTACCATCGGCGCTAAGCGGTTTCACTACTGAGTTCGGCAAGGGATCAGGTGGTTCACGCTCGCTATGGTCGTCAGGCGTAACTTTCAATGTCTATCATGCTGACGTATTTTGTGTCGTCTCTCGTGCCAAGCGGTTTTCTCGCTCAGCGCGCGTATCCGGTACTCATCGTTATCACTGCGACCAGACCCCTTGGGTGTTATAGGGTCAAGCCTCACGGGCCATTAGTACACGTTAGCTCAACACCTTGCAGTGCGTCCACACCGTGCCTATCAACCAGCTGGTCTCGCTGGGCCCTTCAGGAGGCTCTAGGCCTCAGGGATGTCTCATCTTGAAGGGGGCTTCCCGCTTAGATGCTTTCAGCGGTTATCCCGTCCGACCATAGCTACCCGGCAATGCCACTGGCGTGACAACCGGAACACCAGAGGGTCGTCCACTCCGGTCCTCTCGTACTAGGAGCAGCTCTTCTCAAACATCCAACGCCCACGGCAGATAGGGACCGAACTGTCTCACGACGTTCTAAACCCAGCTCGCGTACCACTTTAAATGGCGAACAGCCATACCCTTGGGACCGACTTCAGCCCCAGGATGTGATGAGCCGACATCGAGGTGCCAAACACCGCCGTCGATGTGAACTCTTGGGCGGTATCAGCCTGTTATCCCCGGAGTACCTTTTATCCGTTGAGCGATGGCCCTTCCATACAGAACCACCGGATCACTAGAACCTGCTTTCGCACCTGCTCGACGTGTCTGTCTCGCAGTCAAGCACCCTTATGCTCTTGCACTCAATGCACGATGTCCGACCGTGCTGAGGGTACCTTCGTGCTCCTCCGTTACTCTTTGGGAGGAGACCGCCCCAGTCAAACTACCCACCACACACTGTCCTCGATCCGGATAACGGACCTGAGTGAGAACGCCAATGATGCCAGGCTGGTATTTCAAGGTTGGCTCCCTTCGAACTGGCGTCCGAAGTTCAAAGCCTCCCAGCTATCCTACACAGGCAACATCAGCGTCCAGTGTGAAGCTATAGTAAAGGTTCACGGGGTCTTTCCGTCTAGCCGCGGGTACACCGCATCTTCACGGCGATTTCAATTTCACTGAGTCTCGGGTGGAGACAGCGTGGCCATCATTACGCCATTCGTGCAGGTCGGAACTTACCCGACAAGGAATTTCGCTACCTTAGGACCGTTATAGTTACGGCCGCCGTTTACCGGGGCTTCAATCAAGAGCTTCGCCCGAGGGCTAACACCATCATTTAACCTTCCGGCACCGGGCAGGCGTCACACCCTATACGTCCGCTTGCGCGTTAGCAGAGTGCTGTGTTTTTAATAAACAGTTGCAGCCACCTGGTATCTTCGACCGGTTCGGGCTTAGAGAGCAAGTCTCATCACCCTATGCCGGCGTGCCTTCTCCCGAAGTTACGGCACCATTTTGCCTAGTTCCTTCACCCGAGTTCTCTCAAGCGCCTTGGGATTCTCACCCTGACCACCTGTGTCGGTTTGGGGTACGGTCGCACATAATCTGAAGCTTAGAGGCTTTTCCTGGAAGCGTGGCATCAATGACTTCCTGACCGTGGTCAGTTCGTCTCGTCTCTCGGCCTTAAAGGGTCCCGGATTTACCTAAGACCCAAGCCTACTGACTTTCACCAGGACAACCAACGCCTGGCTCACCTAGCCTTCTCCGTCCCCCCATCGCAATTATGTCCGGTACGGGAATATTAGCCCGTTTCCCATCGACTACGCGTTTCCGCCTCGCCTTAGGGGCCGACTCACTCTGCTCTGATTAGCATCGAACAGAAAACCTTGGTCTTCCGGCGGGGGAGTTTTTCACTCCCCTTATCGTTACTCATGTCAGCATTCGCACTCGTGATACCTCCAGCAAGCTTCTCAACTCACCTTCATTGGCTTACACGACGCTCCTCTACCGCTCATCCTAAAGGATGAACCCGTAGCTTCGGTACCTGGTTTAGCCCCGTTACATCTTCCGCGCAGGCCGACTCGACTAGTGAGCTATTACGCTTTCTTTAAAGGATGGCTGCTTCTAAGCCAACCTCCTAGCTGTCTGAGCCTTCCCACATCGTTTCCCACTTAACCAGGATTTGGGGACCTTAGCTGACGGTCTGGGTTGTTTCCCTTTTCACGACGGACGTTAGCACCCGCCGTGTGTCTCCCACGCTTGCACTCACCGGTATTCGGAGTTTGCCTCGGGTTGGTAAGTCGGGATGACCCCCTAGCCGAAACAGTGCTCTACCCCCGGCGGTGATACGTGAGGCGCTACCTAAATAGCTTTCGAGGAGAACCAGCTATCTCCGGGCTTGATTAGCCTTTCACTCCGATCCACAAGTCATCCAAATCTTTTTCAACAGATCCTGGTTCGGGCCTCCAGTTGATGTTACTCAACCTTCACCCTGCTCATGGATAGATCGCCCGGTTTCGGGTCTATATCCAGCGACTGTGTCGCCCAGTTAAGACTCGGTTTCCCTACGGCTCCCCTATACGGTTAACCTCGCCACTGAATATAAGTCGCTGACCCATTATACAAAAGGTACGCAGTCACAGAACAAGTCTGCTCCTACTGCTTGTACGCACACGGTTTCAGGATCTATTTCACTCCCCTCTCCGGGGTTCTTTTCGCCTTTCCCTCACGGTACTGGTTCACTATCGGTCAGCCAGGAGTATTTAGCCTTGGAGGATGGTCCCCCCGTCTTCAGTCAAGGTTTCTCGTGCCCCGACCTACTCGATTTCACATGATCAGATTTTCGACTACGGGGCTATCACCCGCTACGGCCAGACTTCCCAATCTGTTCGTCTAATCAGTCACATGCTTAAGGGCTGGTCCCCGTTCGCTCGCCGCTACTAGGGGAATCTCGGTTGATTTCTTTTCCTCAGGGTACTTAGATGTTTCAGTTCCCCTGGTTCGCCTCATACACCTATGTATTCAGTGCATGATACTGACCTTATGGTCAGTGGGTTTCCCCATTCAGAGATGTCCGGGTCACAGGTTGTTGCCACCTCACCGAACCTTATCGCAGGCTACCACGTCTTTCATCGCCTCTGGCTGCCTAGGCATCCACCGTGTGCGCTTCATTGCTTGACCCTATAACCCGAAGGAGTCTGGATCGCAATGTTAACGATTGCCGGATACGCTTGAGACGTATCACAAAACAATTGCATATCGAGAT
>NZ_JBQTDC010000088.1:0-3142 GCF_052353045.1 Halomonas sp. AOP7-B1-5
GTGCTGAAAGCGCCTGTGTGCAGGCTTTGAGCATATTATCGGCGTGTTATAGGGCTTTTTTGAAAAAAAATAGCCTACTGTTTTTTAGTAAAAACAGCGTCTTGCAGAGAGAGTTGAATTAGCTGCCAAGCTTGACGCCTAGCGGGTTGGCGGGCTATAAACGACAAAACCCCGCGTGAGCGGGGTTCGTCGGACTGAAAGGTGTTGGAAGCACTTTTCAGCCGAGTGGTTAGAGAGATACCAGCTCAACTAACCGAAACTGTTCCTAGATTATCGCCCTACTGTGGGCCGCTTGCAACCCTGCTAGCGCATCTGAACAAGACTCCTGAGCTGACTCTCTCTAACCGCAATAGCTACTGCTATAGCGTGTTTTCGCGTGTCTGACGGGTTGGATTCGAGTTGTTGTTGCCCGCCCAGGCGCAGTAGTTGAGCAGATAACGGGGAACCGCACACATGCTCAGCGTGCATCGCGCATCAAACGCCCAGGAGTCGCAATCCTGGGGCGCTGTCAGCGGGTAAGGGGTTTAGACCGACACCGCTTTAAAAACGTCGTGGGGGCGGCCATTTGGCAACGCTCGACAGTGCAGCAAGTCCATGATGTGTCTAGTCAGCGCGTGCGGGGGGTCAGCGTCCAGCGGGACGTGCCGATAGTGACTAGCAAGGCGACTTCATCCGAGGTTTTCGTGTTTTTTAACACGAAAACTTGGGAGGGCGAAGCCTGACCTGAAGCGCAGCGGAAGGGCAGGCTTCGCCCGTTTTTCAGCGACCATTATCGGTTCAAAGCCTGCGACCGTAGGGAGCTTTAAACAGCACGCCTGCCGTCCCTGGGGCGGTGGATCTTCGATCCAGCGTCCGCAGGGCGGCCACCAAGCGATAGCGCGGTAGGTACAGGCAAAGGGCGCGCCTGGCGTCGCAAATTAGCTGTTGATACGACAAGAAAACCCCTCGGCAACCCCCGGTAAAACCCGTTCGGCAGGTCAACGGCGGAAACTCAAGATAAGGCGAATAATCTGGCTAGTATTTGGCCTATTTTTACCTATTGTTAGCCATGAGGGTCGAGAGCAAGGAGGCCCCCCTCAACCACTCTTTTTGTCGCTCTCCTTGCTTATCTACGCCCTCCAAAAAAACTCAAGATAAGACGGATAATCTTGAATATCCGCCGCTTTAGACCTGGTTTTGGTCGTCGAACGGTAAGTTCGGGTGGTTGTCGACAGACTTTTTTGCGGTCTGTCCTTTCGGCTTATTGAACCCTGATTTTTTCAGTGCTTTCGACAGCTTCTCGTGTGCCAGCCAGATCTCCGCTGCCTGCTGATCAGACAGACCTTCTTTCAGTCCGTCGACAGTCAGAGCTTCGGCTGCCTCTTCCATTCTTGATGCGACATGAGACAGACTAAATTTAAGTCTGTTGACAGTATCATTTTCAGACCGTTTAGACAGCCATTCAGTAAGCTGGGCGACTTCCTCTTTTGTTAGCTGTCGACAGACCTCATCGCTTACTGTCGACAAGTAACTTTCTTGGCTGGCGACAGTCACGCCAACTGTCCGTTTTTTCTCCGGCACGTACACTGTGCGGATGCATAGCAGCTTCTTGCCTTTTTCCCGGATTTGCATTTTAGACAGCCTTTTATTGATCTGTTGACAGTAATAATTTTAGTCTGTCTATGTGGAAAATGCAAGCACTAAACAGACTTATTTTAAGCATGTCGACAGACTTAAAGTGGTCTGTTTTAGTGGGGTGGGTTTGAGGGGTCGAGGGGCGTAGCCCATCGCTCACGACTTTTAATGAAATGAGCGCAGCGAGTGTGGATGCGAAGCGTTCTCATTAAAAGTCTAGTGAGTTTAGCCTTTGTTTTTCTCTGGGGAAGCCTATAGACTTTCAGTCTGGAAAAGCAGGGTAGGGCAGGGCAGCTATGGCATACGCGATCATGCGAGGCGAGAAGCGCAAGACGGGCGATGTGCGCGGCATCACGGCGCACATCGCCCGTACGCAGCCGACCCCCAACGCTGACGTCTCACAGCAGCATAGAAACTATGCTGTCGTGGGACCAGCATGGGATGACCAGAAGGGCATCAACGCCGCAATCGAAGCGCGCACGCCTAAGAAGTACCGCAAAGACGCTGTAAGAGCCATCGAGTACATCGTCAGCGCGTCGCCAGAGTGGTTTGAGGAAAACAGCGACAAGCAAGCGGCGCTGTATTTCGAGAGCGCTGTCGATTGGTTTCAAGATGAATTTGGGGCTGATAACGTCGTGTCTGCGGTCGTTCACAACGACGAAAGCAGTCCGCACATGCACATCTTAGTCGTGCCGCTGGACGCTGAAACGGGGCGGCTAAATGGCAAGTGGTTCTTCGGCAATAAGGGCGTTTTGCAGAAACGACAAAGCAAATTTGCAGATCATATGGCCCCATTTGGGGTGGAGCGAGGGAAAGCAGATCCGCAGCGGACGCACACCAAAGTACACGAATGGCGTGCTGGCCATGCACGGCTAGACGAACGCGACGCAGCGCTGAAAGCGCGTGAATTCAGCACTGATCTTGAAAAACAGCAGCTTGTTGATCGTGAGGTGTTGCTCGATCAGCGAGAGCAAGCTCTGGCGGCTCGTGAGCAGCGCCTTGCAGCACTTGAGCGTGAACTGTCAGTAAGGGGTGAAAAGCTGGCAGGCGGTGAAAAAGGCTTGGAACAGCGGCAAGCTGAGATCGACCGAGCGGGGGCAGTGCTGCAGCAGCGGCTTGCTGCTGCCCGAGCTGCCCAACAGCAGTTTGAGCAGCAAAAAGCGAGGTGGATCGCTGAGAATCGGCCAGCGGTGCCGGCGAAGGTATCGCCCCTGGTACAGCACTTGAAAGCTTTAGAACCGCTCGGTGTGATCGCCAGTGCTGAGTATCTGGATGCTCATAATATCGACGAGCTTTATGAGCTTTTCGATCCTCATGAAGGGCTTACAGAGCGTGGAAAGGCGCTTTTAGAGCAGTATGCGGGTGTGCAGAAACGGGCAGAGCAGTTTGACCAGGCGTTCACGCCTTCGAGTAACACTCCAGGGCTGTAAGTGACAACAAAGTGACCACAAAGTGGCTATACCCAAAAGAGTTGTCAGAAAGTGGTCACTTTGTTGTCATTCTGATCTACACATCTGCACCCTGTCGG
>NZ_JBQTDC010000089.1:0-2828 GCF_052353045.1 Halomonas sp. AOP7-B1-5
ACCCGAGCTCTGCCGACCATCGCAACGGCGCAGGGCGACAAGTGTCTTTTATTGTCGAGAACAACCGCTTACCCAATTACACTGACTGGATGAAGCACCGAGTTGATAGCCCGAAGGGCAAAGAGATTTACAGCCATCGCATGTCAGTTGTAGAGCCGGTGTTCGGCAATATTGGCACAACGAAAAGACTGAACCGCTTCAGCCTTCGAGGTAAGAAAAAGGTGCAAGGCCAGTGGCAGCTCTACTGCTTAGTGCACAATATTGAGAAGTTAGCGAATTATGGCCACTTGGTTGCGTCATGAAGGGCTATGAGCGGGATAAGTTGCGCTTAAGAGAAAAAGGCCGTCTTCAGCAAGCTTTAGCTGGCCGCTCAAGTGGCTAAATGCCGATACTAAGATTACTCAGCCATATACCCGGCTGGGTAAATGAATAAGGACAAAAGGCGGTAGAGGTGGCTCGAAATCGGGTTTTTCTACAGCCTCGTTAGGCAGTAGGAATAGTCATGGCACTATCATCAGAGCACAAGGCTTGGGCGAACATACTTCGCGAAAAGATTCCGGTTGGTGTTCGAGTCCACAATTATTGGGATGACGATGAGAGTCACAGTAATGCTATATTTTCAGGCCACATTGGCGAAGAACACTTTGCTTCGACTATAGGCCTGATGAAGGTAGAGCAGCAGAGTCATCAAGAAACTTCGGTCACAACGGAGGTGCTAATCGGGCGTAGAGGAACCGACCAGTGGCTCGGAAATCTAGCCTCCACTGTTGCCTTCTTCGCTCTGAAAGACGGTTGGAGAATCGCTCCCGGAATTATTTTTGAGCGGATACTGGAGCTATATGACCCAAATACATCGTTACCCCATTTGATGTTTGTCCCGATTTTTCAGTGGGACGATATGAACAGGGTAACCGTAGGGAAACAGACAATTTTTCCGCTTCTCGCTGTTCCAATCTCTGAGGAAGAGTTGCAACTCGTAGCGAAGAGAGGATCTCAGACATTAGAAAACCGTTGGGAGGCACTCAAAACAGATGTCTTCGATTGGTCACGGGAGAGCGTCGCATGAGGCCTAACCGAACGGTTAACCTGACGCCAAAAGTGTGCCGCTTTTGGTTACCTCAGTGTTATGTTTCAAGCGCTAGCCTATGGCGCTGAGGATAGATAGGTTTGTGTGGGGTCTAGCATGCTGCTTATGTGTTGTAGCTACAGTCTTCCTGTTTGTTCCTGCTTTAGCCAATTTTTATTTTGCATACGGCCGCTACTTTATTTATGTGGCTTTTATTGTCGGCTTGGTGGCAATAGTATTAACGTGGTATCGCTCACACAGGCTACAAGGTTGGCGTAACCACGTAATAGCGGCAATTAAAACAGTTGTTCTTGTGATCGTGTTTTCTGTAGCTTGTATAATATTGATTGTTTCGCATAGTGGTATTTAGACATGAAACTTAACAAGTTGCTAAAACATCGTTTCGGGCCAAAAAATCGGACCTCAAATGGACTCGCTATCGCTCGCTGTTTAGCAAAGCGTTATTAATAAGAGACACGGAAAATGAGCAAATCTGTATGGCATATTTCAATAATCGCAGTGGTTCATTTCGCGCTCTTTATGACAATGTTTCTCCTGAGCTTCGGCCATGGAATGGAGCGATTTGAAACTGGCGATGAAATTTCACAAATAGAAAGCGTATTGCACATGACTTTCCTTGTGCTGGCTTTCCCCTTGATTACTTTGACTTCATATCTGAAAAGCATGAGCTTTCCCGGTCTTTGGAGTTACGTGCCAATACTGGCTAACAGTTTCTTATGGGGATTCGCGCTTTCTAAGGGTATTCAAAAAATAGCAAAAATGGGAAAATCATAACAAAAACAAACCGCGGAGCGACTTTTTCGCTGGCACTACAAGTTGCCTGCTGCTGACGTTATGTGGTTTAAGGTGTTCCGTATGGCATTCAGTGAATCAGAAAAGGCCGAACTGCTGGAGGTAAAAGGCGTTGGGCCTATGGTAGTCAAGCGCTTCGAAGAAATAGGAATAGATTCATTTTCCGAGCTGGCGAATTATGAGCCAAAAGAAATAGCCGAACTGGTAGCGTCGATGCTAAGAACTACATGCTGGAAGAATAGCCCCCAAGCATTATCGGCAGTGGAATCTGCTATAAAAAGGGCTCGGCAAGGCCTGTAGTGGCTTACGCTCACATAACAAGAACGCTACGGAAAACTTACTTGCTAGCGCTCCTCAATTTCTGCAGAGCGCGGCATTACACCTCTATAGGAATAATCATTGAGCGATAATTGGACGGAAGAAGAGCTGAAAGGGGCAGTGGAAGCATATGTTCAGATGCATTTTGACCAAGCCAATGGAATTTCCTTCGTTAAAAAGCAAATCTATTCTCAACTTGCTGAACGTTTTGGACGTACTGAGAAGTCTTTCGAATATCGAATGCAAAATATCTCGTATGTCTACTCGCTTATGGGACGCGAGTGGGTTTCAGGGCTAAAGCCAGCTAAAAATGTTGGTTCTAATAACGCGGCTGTAATCGAAAAGCTCATATCAGAAGCCGAAGGTCAAAATTTTCCTAAGGTTGCCGAGTTCGAAACGCAGGTTATATCGTATAAGTCAAAGGAAAGCCTTAGCAAACCAGACGGCATCAAAGAGCCAGAAAAAATATATACACAAGTCACAAACTACAGCAGAGATCCAAAGGTTAAAGCATGGGTCCTTAAGGAAGCGGCTGGTATATGTGAGAGCTGCGGTTCCGATGCACCATTCACAACAGCTGAAGGTGAACCTTTTCTTGAAGTTCATCATCTTCGTCGCCTTGCAGACGGTG
>NZ_JBQTDC010000090.1:0-2686 GCF_052353045.1 Halomonas sp. AOP7-B1-5
GTAAGCGTTCATTCCAAGACGTAGTTGACCTACTTCACGTCCCGGAGAGGTCTCAATAACTCCGGCGAGACCTTGTACTGCTTCCTGCCATCCTCATCCAGCACGATCACGCTCTTGCGGTTGATCTTGGTGACAATCCCCAGCACGGGGCCTTCCCGGCTCTCGAAGGTCACTTTCAGGCCCACCCGCAACTGGCTCAGCGCCTGGAGGTTCTCCCGGTCACGCAGTTCATCAATTCGCCGGCAGATGTATTGATTCAGTTCCAGCAACTGGTCGATGCTCATGTCGTCAATGCGCATGAACGGTGGCCTCCGGCTGTTTGTTCTGTCGGTCAGGATGGCGTGGATCGATCAGCGCCCGTAGCGGATTCTCGGCGAACCGGGTTTTCCAGAGACGAGGCGTCAGGTCGCTGACGTCACTGGCCGGATGCTGGCTGATGCGTTGCAGCACGTCCACCAGGTAAGTGTAGGGGGTAATATTGTGCAGCTTGCAGGTGCTGATCAGACTCTGGATGATGCCCAGGTGTTCCGCCCCCAATTCAGTCCAGCAGAACATCCAGTTTTTCTTGCCCATGGGAATGGGGCGTAGTGCCCGCTCGAGGTGGTTGGTGTCTGGCTGCACGTCTGGGTTTTCCAGGAATACGCTCAGGCTGGCTTCCCGGCTGAGCACGTAGTTCAGAGCTTTGGTCAGTGGATCGCTCGGCACCAGGCCGCCTGACGCCAACTGATCCCGGCACCACTGGAAGAAGCCGCTAACGACCGGTTTCGAGTGTTCCAACCGGTACTGACGTTTCTTCTCGCCAGTCAGCCCGTGGGTTCTGATGGTTTCTTCATTCCGGTACAGCGCTGCGATTCGTTGCAGGGCCTCGGTGACGGTTTCCGGGTGATCCTTCTGCGCCTCGATAAAATAACGGCGGCTATGCACCCAGCACTGGGCGTGGGTGACGTTCTCTTGGGCAGCAGCGTAGCGGGCATAGGCCGCGTAGCCGTCACTGATCAGCGTGCCGTTGAACGATTCGCTGAGGATGGCTTCGATGTGGGCACGCCCACGGCTGTTCGAGTAGGTGAACACCACCTCGTCGGCATCGCCGTATAACGGCCAGAACCAGCCGGATTTCAACTTGCCTTTTTGCGGGCCCGCCCGACCCTGGTGACCGGCCTTGATCGGCGTTTCATCCATGGCCAGCACCCGACTGCGCAGCACGTTGTCGGTCTGGGCATCCACAATGGGCCGAAGCAGGTCGATCACGCGCTTGACCAGATTGGTCAGGGTGCTGCGGCTGATTGTGATACCGGCTTGCTGGATGCGCTGGTGCTGACGGTACAGCGGCAGGTGGAACTGGAACTTGTCCACCAGCAACCCGGCCAGCAGACTGACATCGGCCAGGCTGTTGTCCAGCACGTTGAACGGGGCCGGCGTGGTGATGGGCTTGTCACTCCCCTTGCGCCGGAACACCGGGCGCTCCACCTTCAGCACCACGTAACTGGAGGCCCGCTGGGCCAGCCGGTAGGTGGTCTTACTGCCGATTACTTCGTACTGATCGGCCTCCGGCCCTGTCAGCTCTGGCGGCAGATACTCTATGACTTCCACCGGCACATCAGAGGTAAAGCGCAGACCGGTGTCGTTCAGGCAGCCATCGTCGCGCTGCTTCTTGCCGGTGCCACGCTGATAGGCCTTGATGGGGCGTTCTTCTTCGTCAGCAGGCGGCGCCGGTAGCGGCGCTTCCTCTGGCTGGAACAAGCTGTCCTGCCCGGGAAGATCGAACACCTGCTTCTCGGATTTGGGACCGAACAGCTGCTTTTTGAACCAGTCCAGTTGATGCGTCAGCTGACGAATCGCTTCTGCCTGGGCTCCCAACTGCTCCCGCAACACGGCATTCTCCTCGGCCAGAGCCGAGTAGGAAGGTGCATTGGAAGAAGGAGCGGAAGCGGTTGAATTCATGGCCGATATTATATCGAAAGTCGGCCTTCTATACCCCTCGAAAACGCTTGAACTGGCGATATTTCTGCACCTCGATGCCATCGATCAGCAGTTGCAGATCCGTCAGGGTCAGGGCTCGCTGCCCGGAGGCGGATAACGGCACCCGGAACTGGCCCTGCTCCAGGCGCTTGGCCCACAGGCAATAACCGGTGGCGGTGAAGTACAGCATCTTCATCTGGGTCTTGCGACGATTGACGAAGACGAAATACTGGCCACTGAGCGGGTCGTGCTTCAACTGATTCCGAACCAGGGCGCTCAGGCCCCGGAAGGATTTGCGCATGTCTGTGGGTTCGGTACATAGCCAGATGCGCGCCTGGCTATCGAGCCCGATCATCCGTTCTGGCTCAGCCGTAGCTCGACGCCGTTACCCAGGCTGAGCACAATATTCCAGCCTAAGCCGGATGATGGCGACGTGCCCATCAGTGACGACAAATCGAGAAAGCTGGCTTCTCCAGAGTCTGTCGAATTATCGGTCGGCTGATCGGACAGGCGCTTTCGCCAGTTGCAGAAGCTGGAATAGCCAATGTTCTCTTGTTTACAAAACTGCGAAGCTGACAGACCACTGTCACGATGCTGGTCAACCAGGGCCTGCCACTGTTCCGGGGTGCGGTGCTTTCTCATGGGGGTAACCTCGTGTGGGCAAATGTGAGGTTACTGTAGGGCGAATGTCAGCCGGGCGGCAGGACGTCTTAGAATGAACGCTTAC
>NZ_JBQTDC010000091.1:0-2512 GCF_052353045.1 Halomonas sp. AOP7-B1-5
CGGTCTTCGGCAATACGCCTGACTTCTGGCTCAACCTGCAGCAGAAAAACAACCTTTGGAAGGCTTATCACAGCAAGAAGAGTCAAGAGCGAATCAGAAAGGCGCATCCCATCAAGATGGTAGAAAACCGCGACCCGGCATTTGCCTGATAACCTACAACCTTGCATTAGCGGGGTTATTCAGTTGGTAGGTTTCGGGTGTAACGTGGGGAGACTAGAATGAGTGCTTTGGCGTCCCTGGCAGGAGTCGAACCTGCGACCTGCCGCTTAGGAGGCGGCTGCTCTATCCTACTGAGCTACAGGGACTTTGCTTACAGAAGGGGCGCGTAGTATAGCGTGTTACACATAACACTCCAACCCGCGGCCGCCTCTTCTTATACCCAGCCCAGCAGGCGCAGAGCAAAAATGCCCAGCGTAATCGAGATGCTGGCCATCATTGTGGTGATCGCGATGATATTTGCGGCGAGCGCTGCATTGCCGCCCATGGCTTTTACCATGACAAAGCTGGCAGCGGCGGTGGGGCTGGCGAAGAACAGAAACAATAAGCCTAACTGCTCGCCTTTAAAGCCTAGAACCCACGCCGCAGCCGTCGATATCACGGGAAGAACCACCATCTTCATGACGCTAGAACCCAGCGCAACCTCGCTTTTATCCCGAATGCTCGATACTGAAAGCGTGGCGCCAATACAGATGAGTGCTAGCGGCAGAGTTAATGAAGCAAAGTAGTCGCCAGAGGTCATCACCCAACGCGGCAGTGAAATAGAAAACGCGGTAAACGGCAGCGCCACCAATACCGAGATAATCAACGGATTCATGGCAATATTTTTTAATATGCTTCGCCAATCGGTGGCTTGGCCTGGCTGATAGGTTGCCAGTATCCAGACAGATAGCGCGTTATACATCACGATGACCAGGCCAACGAGTAGGCTGCCCGCCGATAACCCATAGTTGCCATACATGCCCGCCGCCAGGGCTAACCCCACTACCCCACAGTTACCGCGAAAGGCACCTTGAATATAGATGCCCCGCTCGGCGTAGGGAATACGGAAACACGCCCATAACCAGCTAATGAAAAACTGGCCAAGTGTGGCAGCTGCAAAAAACAGCATTAGCGGAATATCCAGCGCAACGCTTAGATCCGCCTTGACCAAACTAAGAAAAATAAGCGTGGGCAGGGTGGCTTTAAAGACCAGCGCAGACGCCGTCGATACAAACGTCCGGTCAATCCAGCCAAGACGCTTTAGCCCAATACCCAAAAAAACCATGGCAAACACCGGCAACGTGATATCCAGGGTTCGGGCAAATAATTCAAGTAGGTTCACAGCATTGTCTCTACTAATTCAGCACGCCTTAATATTCTATTGTAACCGATATGCTGTCGCCGCAATCACTCCGTTTGGCTTACGTTTAAGGCTTTTAATACTTTATCGTGGCTAATTAAATAATTGCATAGGGTCCATTTCAGTTGACTCTCGAATGACCACGCTATTACGTCCATTCCCTTTTGCTTCATAACTGGCAGAATCGGAGCGTGAAAGAGCATCTTCGATACTGGTATCGCTATCATCAAAACTGGTAACCCCAATACTGAGCGTTACCCGATACTCTTTGTCTAAATGAGTAACCGAAACTTCGCTGACCGCCTGACGCAGTGACTCTGCAATTATTTGTGCCTGCCCCAGGGTGCAGCTAGGGAGCAATACGCCAAACTCGTCTCCGCCTTGGCGCGCCACATGATCACTGCGGCGCACTTCCCAGGCGACGATTTGAGCAATCCGACGCAGCATCTCATCGCCTAGCGCATGCCCGCCTTCGTCGTTAATCGGTTTGAAGTGATCTAAATCGAACATGAGCAGTGCTGACGGCGTACTGGTTTTTTGGAAATCAGCAAACGCCTCTTCAAGACGGCGTTCAAAACCACGCCGGTTTAAAAGCCCCGTTAACGGATCGTGCTCGGCTTCCCAGCGCTGTAGTGCCTCTTGCTGGCGGCGCTCAGTAATATCTTTAACGACGCCAACTAAGCCCAGGGAGTGACCGCCTTGCGTTAGCATGACCACTCGCGCATGAATATCCAGCCACAGCGTTTCATTATCAACATGCATAAACCGCAGCTGACGAACAAAATCACTGCCATTTTTTAAGCTATGCTCCCACATATCCCTTGCCCCACCAAAATCGTCAGGGTGGATCTGTTTTAGCCAAGCCTCGGCAGGTCGAGCAGCCTTGATCCCCAGCATTTCCAATAGCGCCGGGTTCATATAGGTGATGGCACCATCAAAATTAGCGACAAACATACCTTGTGGGACGGCGCTCAATACGGAGTCGAGGAATGCCTGACGCTCTTGTAGATGATCAACTAACGTTTGTCGCTCTTCTTCGACGCGATTAAAAGTAGTTGCGACTTGCTGCAGCTCCTGCATTGCCGTAGCCAGATTGACGCGCTCACGGCGGCCTAGGCCAACTTCACCAATTTGAGTTTCCAAGTGTTGAAGCGGAGCCAATATACGCGCTAA
>NZ_JBQTDC010000092.1:0-2478 GCF_052353045.1 Halomonas sp. AOP7-B1-5
GTAAGCGCCATTAAACCGACCCACTTGCCCTAACCGTATTGAGCCACATTTTTTAAAGCTGGCAGCTCTGCATTCCAGGGTAAGAGCGTTTCGAGTTGTTCGAGGGTAACTGCATCGGCGATGTGCGTCAGCACATGATGGATGTAAGCCGACGGCTCCAGTCCGTTGGCCTTGGCCGTTTCGATCAGCGAGTAACAGGTGGCGCTGGCTTTCGCGCCCTGCGAGGTATCGGCGAACAGCCAGGCTTTTCTTCCCAGAGCGAACGGGCGGATGGCATTCTCGGCACCCGCGTTGCTGATTTTCAGGTCGCCACGTTCACAGTAGCCCACCAGGGTATCCCACTGGTTCAGGGTGTAATCCATCGCCTTGCGGGTGAGCGAGCCCTTCAGTACTTTGCTGGTGTTTTTATCCAGCCAGGCCTTGAAGGCATTCAGCAGCGGCAGGCTTTTTTCCTGGCGCACGCGATAGCGCTCGGCGTCGCTCAGTTCGTTCGCGGCTTTCTCGACGGCGTACAGTTTGCGGATGTGGCTGAGGGCCACATCGGCTTTCGATGGCTGGCCTTTTTTGCCCTTGGCTGGCGCGGCCCGGGAGGCTTCCACGAACTTGCGTCGGGCATGGTCCCAACAACCGATGCGGGTCAGGCCGTTTTCACGGCAGACTTGTCCATAGCCGGAATAGCCATCGGCTTGCAGGATGCCCTGGAAGTCATCCAGCAGGCGCACCGGCACCTTGCCACCTCGTGATGGATCATACTCGAACAGCACCGAGGGTTTTCCCGGTGGACCACCCCGGGTCACCCACATCCACTTGTCCGATTGGGCTTTTTTGCCATCCTCCTTGAGCACCTGGATCCGGGTTTCATCGGCCTGCAGGTAGTCACTGCCGTTCTGGGTTTCACGTATCAGGGTCATCAGCGGTTTGAACACGTCGTTCAGGCGGATGATCCAGTGGGCCATGCTGGTGCGGCTCAGGTCATGACCCAGGCGCTTGAACATCTGCTCCTGCCGGTACAGTGGCAGGCCATCGGCGTACTTGGAGGTGATCAGGTAAGCCAGTAGTGACGGTGTGGCAATGCACTTGCCCAGTGGGTGCTTGGACCGGGCGGCCGCAATGACATGCTCTTGGCCGTCTTGTTCGAACACCGCCTTTTCCTGCCAGTACTCCAGGACTTTCAGTTGGGCCGGGATATACTCCAGCTCTTCTTTCACTTTGGTGAAGAAGGTCTTGCTGGCGCCGGCTTTCTCGTCGTCGCTGAGGGTCAGCTCAATACGCTCACGCAAAAGCGTGTCGGAGAAGCCGCGTTGGCGGCGCTTGCGGGAGCGAGGCGGCGCATCGGCTTCTTCCACATCGTCAGGGAGTTCGTCGCGTAGTTCGTCAATCGCCACTTCCAGCTCGGCTTCATCGAACAACACGATCTGGTTGGGCTGTTTTTCACTGCTTGCGGCGAACTGCTGGATCTTCTTGTGACGCAGCAGCTCTTCGAGAATGGCGATGTAATTGTCGCGACGCCGGAGGGCCTCATCATGCTGCTGCAACTGACTCTGCAGAGCCGCTTCTTTCGCGGCCAGTTGTTCCTGCAAATCGTTGATAACCGCCGCCATTTCAGCGGGCGAGAGACCGCTGAAATCGGGTGTTTTGGGCGTGTTATCAGGCATTGTTTTCATGGCGAAATGATAGCAAAAACAACGCCCTGACACACTTAAAAAGTGCTACCCAACGCTCTCATAATGCAGGGTTTTATGGCCCTGCAGCAGGGTGATGTCGTAGCCGTCCAGCAACCAGTTGATCTGCTCGCCGTTCAGCGGCATCAGCTCATCCGACGGGCCCGGCCATTTAAATTTTTCCTCGGCCAGAGACTTGTAGTAAAGCACAAAGCCGTTGTCTTCCCACATCAGACACTTAATCTTGTTGCGCTGCCGGTTGGTGAACGCATAAAGCGCGCCGGAGAACGGGCTGTGCCCCAGCTCCTGCTCGACAATCAGCGCCAGCCCATTGGCCTGCTTGCGGAAATCGACAGGCTGTCGATACAGGTATATCTCCGGCAGGTCCCAGGAGGGGCGCAGATAGCGGTGGCGCATTACAGTTGCCTCAGCACGGCACCGAGCAACTCCACATTGCCAGCGTGCAGGCCGGTGATCGAGACGCCGCCGGGCAATGACACCGTTAATCCTTCTGACGACTCCGGACCAGGCACTGCCGATACCTTGGCAAACCCAGGCGACGACACGGGTTGCTCCGGAACCGCTGTCTCCGGTTCGGCCAGCTTTTTGCGCCAGTAAACAAAGCGGCAATAAGTCAGTGATTGCTGCTGGCAGTAGGCCATGCCGGACAAACCCGACGCCTGCCAGTCCTCGATATGCTGCTGCCAGAGACGTTTGCGTTCGGCGTGTGTCATGCTGATTCCTCCTGGTGTTTATGAGGAAATCAGTGTGGGCAATTTCAGGGCGTGGCTGTAGGTGCCGATTTATGGGCGCTTAC
>NZ_JBQTDC010000093.1:0-2218 GCF_052353045.1 Halomonas sp. AOP7-B1-5
ATGTGCATTCCCAAGGAAAATGAAAATTTATATCCATTGTTGTCCTTAACTAACTCTAAAGTTATTGAACAAATACTGGGGGTTTTTAGCCCCACGCTTGACTTTCACGAAGGCCCCTTAGGAAACGTCCCCGTGGTTTTCGGGGGCAGTAAAGAAGTTCTTTCAGAAAATTCAAAAGCTGCTGTTGCTATAGCCAAAAATGATTGGGACTCTCAAGAGATTTCGTGGGGTTTCAGTCGTTCTCCCTTAATCGACAAAGGGGAATATAAGAGCATGCAGAAAGTATATAGCTTGCAACGTGATTCTGGGGAGAAAGCCTCTCATCACCTTCTTGAAATTGAAGAGAAAAATAACCGAATACTTATAGAAGCATACGGTCTGGAGGAGGAGCTTTCTCCCGACGTTCCTCTTCAAGAAGTCACCCTAACCTGCAACCCCCATTACCGCTATGGCGGTAACCGCAGTGAGGAAGAGCTGGAAACGCTGCTGCAGTGCGACACAATCAAAGAGTTGGTGAGCTACGGTATCGGATGCATGATGGGCCGCTACTCACTGGACAAGCCCGGCCTAATTCTCGCCAGCCAGGGCGAAACCGTCCGCGACTACCTTTCCCAAATCCCCGAGCCAACCTTCGCTCCGGATAAAAACGCCATCATTCCGCTCACCGACCAAGAGTGGTTCCCTGACGACGCCACAAACCGCTTCCGTGACTTCGTCCGCACCGTCTGGGTCGAAGAGCACCTTCAGGAAAACCTCGACTTCGTGGCTGAGAGCCTCTGCCTGCATGCCATTAAGCCCAAGAAGGGAGAAGCCGCGCTGGAAACCATCCGCCGCTACCTGAGCACCCAGTTCTACAAGGATCACCTGCGCACTTACAAGAAACGCCCCATTTACTGGCTGTTTTCCTCCGGCAAGCAGAAAGCCTTCGAGTGCTTGGTTTACCTGCACCGCTACAACGAAAGCACCCTCGCCGAGATGCGCACCAACTACGTCATCCCGCTCACCACCAAGCTCGCCAGCTACGTGGAGAAACTAGAACAAGACAAAGACGCCAGCACCTCCGCCGCCGAGGCGAAACGCATCGAAAAAGAATTAAGCAAGCTCTACAAACAGCAAGCAGAACTCAACACCTTCGACGAGAAGCTGCGTCACTACGCCGACCAACGCATCTCGCTGGATCTGGATGATGGGGTGAAGGTGAACTATGGGAAGTTCGGGGATTTGTTGGCGGAAGTTAAAGTAGTGACTGGGAAAAATAAATAAAGGGGGTACAAAATGGACAGCGAAACACGTGAATTTGTTAGTCATAAAGAAAACGAAGCTAATAAACTTGATTATAGATTTTATAAAGAAGAGGATGCCCGTACATCAGAAACAAGAACTGAGTTTATGCGCGACTATGCTCGTGTACTTTACTCCTCTTCATTTAGGCGGCTGCAAGGAAAAATGCAGCTGCTCGGCGTAAATGAAACCGCTTTTAATAGAAATCGGTTAACCCATAGTTTAGAGGTTTCACAAATTGCAAGAGGTTTGGCTATTCAATTAGGTATAAAAAATACTGAGGTGGTAGAGACGTGCTCATTGATTCACGATATTGGTAATCCTCCTTTCGGACATTCAGGTGAAGTAACCCTCAACCTCTTGGTAGATGAGTCAGGAGGGTATGAAGGAAACGCTCAGGCATTTAGAGTTGTTCGTGAACTAGAAAAGAAACATCCTTCTTTTAATGGTTTAAATCTTACGCTTAGGACTTTATGGGGCATAACAAAATATTTTTACAGTCGAGATCAAAATCCAAAAAAATTCTTATACACTGAAGATTATAGCTTTCTACTGGAAAATTTAGATAGGCATGGCTTAGCTAAACAAAAAAGTATTGATATGCAGATAATGGACTTGTCAGATGAAATTGCTTATGCTGCTCATGACTTGGAAGATGCGCTGAGTTCTGGCTTGATTGTTATTGGCGAGCTTGTTTATGAATTTAAAATAAGCGATAAATTTTCTGGTTCGTATGAAGTCTTTAAAAATATTGTAAAGTCTACTCAGAGATATGCACAAAAAACTGGTTCTTTAGGTTCTTCTGAAGAGTACTCGATGGTTTTTAGAAAGGAGCTAACTTCTAAAATTGTAAGTACTTTGATGAAAGATGTTGGTCTGGTTTGGAAAGATGGCACTCAACAAATCGGTTACAAGCAACTTGGTAATTTAGCGCTAG
>NZ_JBQTDC010000094.1:0-2136 GCF_052353045.1 Halomonas sp. AOP7-B1-5
GTTTGCACGCCATCCA
The DNA here is from genome assembly GCF_052353045.1 of Halomonas sp. AOP7-B1-5. Lineage (NCBI taxonomy): Bacteria > Pseudomonadati > Pseudomonadota > Gammaproteobacteria > Oceanospirillales > Halomonadaceae > Halomonas > Halomonas sp. AOP7-B1-5. Next base: position 17 of record NZ_JBQTDC010000094.1, read on the forward strand.
GCACCGGCATTTGCATATCCATAAGTACCAGGTCGACATCGCTACTATGTGCTTTGAGTAACGTAAGCGCTGCCTCACCATTATCAGCAATACTTACTCGTTGCCCTAACCGCTCAAGCATTACCTTAGCGACCGTCTGATTTAATGAGTTATCTTCGACAATCAGGATATGCTGGTTAGAAATCAAACCACGCAGGCTTTTCTGAGTAGAGTATTCTGGCAGTACATCCGTTTCTGGCAGCCGAATCGAGAACCAGAAACGACTACCAACCCCTTCCATGCTGTTGACATCAATATCACCCTGCATTGATCCAACAAGCCGTTTACAGATGGCAAGCCCCAGCCCCTTCATGTCTTCGTGCAATGGATGTATCCACTTGAGCAAAAGCGGAAAAGAGTTGGGCTTGATCTTGCTCAGAAATACCACACCCAGTATCACGCACCTCGAAACGAACCCAATGGCCGGCCTCGCTGTGGATCGTGAACTTTACAAAACCTTCGTCTGTAAACTTAATAGCATTATTGATGAGATTCATTATGATTTGTCGAATCCGTACTACATCTCCCTTTACAAACTGGGGCAAATCGGCTGATTTAGCGTAGCTAAAGGAAACGGATTTTGTCTTACATTGCAGGCTATAGCCAATACATAGTTCATCAATACATTTATGTAGATCAAAAGCTTGAATATCGAGATCTAAATTACCAGACTCTATTTTAGTATAATCCAGAATATCATTAATCACGCTTCGTAAACTATCGGCACTGCGCTTAAGCGCAGCTAAATATGCTGTTGCATCAGGAGTACTCACCTCTTCGCTTAACAAGTCGGCCATACCAACAACTCCGTTAAGTGGAGTACGTATTTCATGGCTCATAACTGCCATGAATTCAGATTTCGCCCGACTAGCCGTCTCGGCCTGCTGTGCTGCCACATTCAGCTCATGGCTCTGCTTTTCAAGCGCTTGTGCTTTCTCTAAATTGGAGCGACCCTCTCTTATAAGCGCACGGACAAGGAGCCCGCCCGATATCATCAAAAGTGTAATCAGCAGAAGTGCCAAGCCATAAAGCTGTGCCAAAGATTCACGCTCATCGGTACGCATTCGCGCGACATTGGCATTGGTGTCGACCAGAGCGTCAGAGGTTAACTTCTGCAGTATAGATGTTTTAGCGAGCAACGTATTAATTAGTAAAGGGGTAAGGCCTGAAGGGTTATGCCAGAGATCCTCCAATAACGAATCGATTTCCATTATGAGATTTTCAGATGCCTGCACATTCGTTTTAAGGCTCTCTATAAGTGCAACCTCCTTACCAATATCACCCTGGAAAAATAAGTTCTTCCGGCTATAAAGAATCTCGTATCGTAATAAAATATCTTCCGCTGAGACAGGGTATGCTGTTGCTTCAATAAGACTTAAACGGAATTCTCTGACTTCTCTATCGAGCTGATAGCCCGCCCAAAGCAAGTTTTCCAACAGCCGGTTTTCCAGCGCATGTTGACGCTGAAAAATAACCCCGCCCGTGGTGAGAGCAGAAAAGAAAAAAAGGATTGCCGAAAAAGTGGCAATCCGTGCACGCCGGGAAAAATAGCGTTTCAAGCCTGACAGCATTGGATACTTATCCATTAAAGATTCGCGTTATTATTCAATATCGATCCTATGCACCTGCCAAACTGAGCGTGAGAGTATTACTTCATTCAATAACTTTGGTGAATCATCAAAAGGGTAGATGACAAAAAGAGGCCCCTGGTCACGAATGCGCAGAGGCTCGTCATCCGCACTCATGGCCAAAATCACATCATATTGATAAAAATCGCTGACCGGAACCGTAGCCGCATAATCATTTAACGCGGTGATCCGCATTTGTTCGCCGTCTCCACCAACCGCCTCCAAGATGGCACGCCCCAAGGGGCCAGAAAAGCGAACCTGACCATCATGCCAGGGCGTATTCGTGAGCGTATCATGCTGCTCTAAAGCTTCCAGCATAGCTCGGTCAAAATGTGCCTCATCACCACTATTGGGATGCGCCAATGTACCTGTCACTATCAGCATGACAGGACCTTCTGGCTTGTCCAAAGCGCTAGCATGAAACGGCAATGTCAAAAACCAGATAGCCACTAG
>NZ_JBQTDC010000095.1:0-1965 GCF_052353045.1 Halomonas sp. AOP7-B1-5
TTATGCTCGATCAGATAGTGCACGGCGTGCTCAAGGTGCCAGACTGAAGCTAGTCCTGGTAGTTGATCACCACCATGGCGTTCTGATCGTAGTTATAAGCCTTGAAGCGCGACATGCTGACCACTCCTCATCCGCTTCCTCAATCCTAATAAAAATTAACCGTAAGCGTTTTTTCTACAACCTCAACGCATAAATCAGCCGCATTCAAGCGTCAGCTGCATTTGTTTTTTAGGTAATACTTAATGCTTGATCCTGAACTACGTCCCATAAACGCTACCAATTGAAGTTGTTCAGCTGAGCTTATATTTTTTTTCTGAGAGATATAGCTCAACAGAGTCGATGACTTTACCGAGAAACTCATCTATGGCCTCTCTTAAACTCTCGAGTTCTCTGCATGTCATGCCCCTGCATGAGTCTTTCATCATCTCCTCGCCATGTGCAATCTTGTTTCTTTTGTTTTTCACAAGAAGAACAGCCGACGAGTTCTGTGGCCTAATCTGAGCTATTCCATACTTTTTTAGAATTTCGTTAACCGACCTTACATCCAAGTTTCCAGAGAATAATCGTATTCGATTAGAAAAATCATGAAAATTCGGAAATCTTAGATCATCAAAAAGGGTAGCATTTAAGCTTTTAAGGTTGGCTTTCGTTTGCGCTTTACCGAAGTAAAAATCAACATAAAGTGTCTGTAAAACATTGGATAAATCCTTATAAGGGCAGCGCTTCAGCTTCTCATGTATCTCCTCGAGAATAGCAACGAGAGTTGATTCAGTCATGTTATATAGAAGAACAATGAAAGCGGACTTGACGATAGAAGTTTTCTCAATGCTGCGAGGCGTTACGCTAAGTTCTTCCACAAGAGAAAGAAGGATTCCTGCTTCTTTCTTCTTTTCATCAAAGTCTATTCGAACTGACTGCATGTCAGGACCTATTGGCTAGCAGTTGATTTTTCACAAAATCCACCCGAGCTCGAATTTTGTCTGGCGTATGTGTTTTAAACTTACCAGCTACCAGCGGTCGAAAATTACTATCAGCCATCCATTTTCCGGGGTTCACACGGATGCCACTAAGCTGTGGATATTCTTCTAAAGCAAAATGAACACCAACGGCGAGCGCTTCAAAAAACACCCTAGATACGCCCTGCCCATTACGCTTTAAGAAGCCGTTTGGAAAAGAACTTTCAACAAACTCCAACATTCTCTTGAACTGAACCTCCTTTTTATTTCTTTCTTGTACGCTAAAATCCCTGTTCATATTTTCCATATACTCGTCTAGCATTGATCCTATTCCGCGCCCGTGGGTAAGAAAGCGTGGATATGTGTCCACTAGAGCGAAAAAGCGCAGTATAAGTTCCTCATGTTCTTGGCGGTTATCTACAGCTTTCGCAAGCGGAGCTAGCTTCTTCATTAGGGGATTTTTGGCGCATTCGCCGTAGATAAAATCGTTAAACGGCCCTCGATAAATCCCCTTTCTTTTCTCCATTGCTCTTAATAAATCACTTCCACGATTAATTCTTTCGAACAGGTCATTTTTAACCTGTTCAGTCGCGGACTCAGAAAGAACGATCATCCTAATAGGAGTGTTGTTGACCTTCCTCCTTCTTGACATAGGGAGATCGTCGAACTGCACCCCATTCATTTCCATCAGTTTTTCGAGACCACAAAGTTTTAGCTCGTTACTTACAAACGCTGCTAAAGTTCTAATTCGTTGCGAGCCGTCAACGATTTCAAGACGTCCGCTAGAGTTCTCGGCTACAAATATAATAGGGATTGGCAAGCCCAAAGTGACAGATTCAATCAACCTAGATTGTCGAACATCATCCCAAACAAACTCTCTCTGGTAATCTGGAACAAATAGCTCGTTCTCGTCACTATCAATATCCTTTAGATATTTTTGAGCGATTATCTCAATCGTGAATTCTCTCGTATCAAAATCGACAGTCTTTTTCTCTTCTTGTATTTGCGC
>NZ_JBQTDC010000096.1:0-1927 GCF_052353045.1 Halomonas sp. AOP7-B1-5
TGGTGCGCCAGGCATGGCGCGCAGCGCCTTAACAGGCGCTATTCCTGAGGGTGGTGCCTCAGGATGACTTGGGGGTGAAAGTCCCCTGCACGCCCGGCAAGGGGAAGTGCTAGCCGACGGCAAGGGTGTCCCTTGCGAGGGGGAATCTGAAGGAAGCCCAAGGCAAAACGCTGGCCTGACGAATAGGAAGCGGATACGAGGCGTCATGGCGGGGTGAGATGGCCATAATCATCAAAGCCCGGTACTTGCACGGAACGCCATGACGTAGATCCGACAGGCATAAGCGGGAAGGTCGCGCGTCTTACCCTGGGAGGTCTGGTGATCTGCCACAGTGCTACCGGCGTCGAGAGGCGACGGGATGGGTTACCAGACGTCAGCCGAGGCCATAGTAAGTGCCGGTTCACTACGGCACCAAGGGCCGAACATGAAGAACCGCGAGTAGGCGATAACGTCTCGAGGATCGATCATGAAGACAGACCATGACGCTAATACCGTCACTCACCCAGAGGGGCAGGAGCAGAACTCCGCGCCCCAGCCGGTGGGCGTCGAGACGGTCCCGGCGTCGTTATCGTGGACGAAAGCGGAGTCAGCCTCGCTCATGGAGCGGGTCGTTGACCCGGAGAACATGGAGCGAGCTTACCGTAAGGTGGCTGCCAACAAAGGTGCACCGGGTGTCGATGGCATGACGGTGCATCAACTGGCTGACCACCTAAAACAGCACTGGCCAACGTTGCGTGAGCGGCTGTTGGCCGATGCGTATCACCCGAGTCCAGTTCGAGCAGCCACGATCCCCAAGCCTAAAGGCGGAGTGCGGCAGCTCGGAATACCCACGGTCACCGACCGACTGATCCAGCAAGCGCTGTCACAAGTGCTCATGCCGGTCTTCGACCCGGAGTTCTCCGCGTCGAGTTACGGTTACCGCCCCAAACACAGCGCCAAGCAGGCCGTATCGGCCATGAAGGCCCATGTTACCGCTGGCCACCGCTGGGTGGTCGACCTTGACCTGAAAGCCTTCTTCGACCGAGTGAACCACGACCTGCTGATGGCACGGGTAGCGCGGCGCGTTGATGACAAGCGCGTGCTGCGCCTGATCCGCCGCTATCTGGAAGCGGGTATGTTCCAACACGGCTTGCCCACGCCGAGGCGACAGGGGACACCCCAAGGCGGACCACTCAGCCCGCTACTGGCGAACATCCTGCTGGACGATCTGGACAAGGAGCTGGAACGCCGAGGCCACCGCTTCTGCCGCTACGCCGATGACGTTCAGGTGTACGTCAACAGTCGGCGGGCAGGCGAGCGTGTCATGGAAAGCTTGAGTGAGTATCTCGAGAGCTCACTTCGGCTGACGGTCAACCGCACGAAAAGTGCGGTGGATCGGCCATGGAAACGCGGCTATCTGGGCTACCGTCTCACTTGGCACAAGCAGCCGAAGTTGACGCTGGCCAAGGCAAGTCTGAAGCGCATGATGCAGCGTGTTCGTGAGATCCTGAAGCGTGGCAGGGGGCGTAACACCCAACGGATAATCGAAGAGTTGGGGCCAGTCCTGCGTGGATGGGCCAACTACTTCAGCTTTGTTGATGTGAAACGGCCCTTGGAAGCGCTGGATCAATGGATACGTCGCCGCTTACGCGGCCTAATCTGGCGGCAATGGAAACGTTCAGCGACTCGTCGCCGGAAACTTCAAGGGCTGGGCCTGGACGCGCCCCGAGCTTGGAAATCGGCAGGCAATGGTCGAGGTCCTTGGTGGAACGCCGGGGCATCGCACATGAACCAGGCCCTGCCGAGGAAATGGTTTTACGACCAGGGACTGATCTCGGTACTGGATACGGTAAGAGGGCTTAACCGTTCTTCATGAACCGCCGTGGTACGGAACCGTATGCCCGGTGGTGTGAGAGGACAGGGGAGGCGACTCCCCTTCCTACTCGAT
>NZ_JBQTDC010000097.1:0-1794 GCF_052353045.1 Halomonas sp. AOP7-B1-5
CCCATCTCGATCGAGACCATCGACGATACGGTGCTGACGCTGGCCATGGAGGACTTCGTCTGGGACAGCGTGGCTGAGTTCTTCCCCGCCACGCCAGAGGCGCCGATTCGCGGCATCAACCTGGTCGAGTTTAGCGGTGACGACCCCAAGGCCGTGGCCGAGCAGGTGCAGGCCTTTACCCAGCATCTGGCCCAGGACACAACGGTCACCCGGCTGGGGTACACCTTGGCCGAAGGCCGTGAGCAGATCGGCGCCGTGTACGGGATGCGCAAGCGCTCGGTCGGTCTGTTAGGCAATGTCCAGGGTGAAAAACGCCCGCTGCCGTTTGTCGAAGACACCGCCGTACCGCCGGAGCACTTGGCCGAGTTTATCGGTGAGTTCCGCGCTGCGCTGGACGCCCGTGGGCTTGCTTACGGCATGTTCGGCCACGTCGATGCCGGGGTGCTGCATGTACGCCCCGCGTTGGATATGAAAGACCCGGCCCAGGAAGCGCTGATTCGGGAAATTTCCGATGAGGTGGCCGCCCTGACCCAAAAGTACGGCGGACTGTTATGGGGCGAGCACGGTAAAGGCGTGCGTTCTGAGTATGCGCCTAAATTTTTTGGCGCACTCTACCCCAGCTTACAGCGGGTCAAAGCGGCGTTTGACCCGCATAACCAGCTCAACCCCGGCAAGATCGCTTCACCGGCAGAGGACAGCGCGCTGATCGCGAAAGACAGCGACCCGAACCTGCTGGCCATTGATGCGGTGCCCATGCGCGGTCAGTTGGACCGCACCATCGACGAGCGCGCCTGGCAGGCCTATGACGCGGCGGTGTACTGCAACGGCAACGGCGCCTGCTACAACTACGATGTTGACGACCCCATGTGCCCCTCGTGGAAGGCTACCCGTGATCGCCGCCATTCCCCCAAGGGGCGTGCCAGTCTGATCCGTGAATGGCTGCGCCTGCAGTCCCAGGCGGGCATTGACGTGGTGGAAGAGTCACGCAAGAAGAAAGCCGAGCGCACCTGGGGGTTTATCAAGCACTTCCCCCAGCGGGTTGCCAATACGCTCAGCCGCCAGCAGCATCACGACTACTCCCACCAGGTGTATGACGCCATGGCCGGATGCCTGGCGTGTAAATCCTGCGCGGGCCAGTGCCCCATCAAGGTGAACGTGCCACAGTTTCGTTCACAGTTCCTGGAGGTCTACCACGGGCGCTATTTACGTCCGCTGCGTGACTACGTGATCGGCGGCACGGAATTCATGCTGCCCACGCTTGCCAGGGCAGCGCCGCTGTATAATGCCTTGATGGGCCAGCGCTGGATGGAAACGCTGCTGCGCCGTAGCGTGGGCATGAGCGATTCCCCGCTGCTCTCCCGCGCCAGTGTGAAAAAGCAGCTACGGGCCTGGGGCGTGGCGGAAGCCACGCCGACGTCACTGGCCTTGCTCACCGAGCAGCAGCGCGCCCAGAGCGTGATTTTAGTCCAGGATGCCTTCACCACGCACTTTGAAGCCAAGCTGGTCATGGACGTGATCGAACTGCTCTCACGCCTCAACCTGCGCGTGTTCGTGATGCCGTATAGCGCCAACGGCAAGCCGCTGCATGTGCAAGGCTTTTTAGGCGCCTTTGAACGTACCGCAGAAAAGCAGGCCAAGCGGCTGCGCGTCTTAAATGAGTTTGAGGTGCCCATGGTGGGCATCGACCCGGCAATGACCCTGACCTACCGCCAGGAATACGTTAAAGCGCTGGGGGCCGACGCCGTGCCTGACGTCTTAATGCTTCAGGAGTGGCTGGCCACCCGGGTGAACACC
>NZ_JBQTDC010000098.1:0-1761 GCF_052353045.1 Halomonas sp. AOP7-B1-5
GTCAATTACCTCCGGCTGAAGCCGGAGGCTTGTAAAAGCAAGCCCGGTTGACCAGGGAAAGCGGTAGCCAACCCGCTACGTTGATAACAGGTCGCCAAGACTCACCGCCAAATGCTTCCTCAGTTTGGCGCTCTGAAAGGTCAGGATCATGCTGGCGCAGGGTAAAACGCCGAAGGTCTTGATCGCTGCCGATAGCCATATCGTTGGCAGGAGCCGGTTATCAACCTTCCCGAGGGGAGACGGGGCGAAAGCCCTGCGACACCAGGCCCGTAAGGGCATTGATTAGGAGGAAATCGCATGGCGGTTTTCGTACGGGATAAACACAAGCGGCCACTGATGCCGTGCAGCGAAAAGCGCGCCCGGTTGCTGTTGGCGCGTGGTCGTGCCGTGGTACATAAGCGCTATCCGTTCACGATCCGGCTGAAAGATCGGGTGGGTGGTGACACGCAACCGCTTCGCCTGGGCATCGACCCTGGCAGCAAAACGACCGGGCTGGCGTTGATGCGTGAAACGGACAGCACCGAATCAGACGGCCCGCAACGGCATGTATTGTGCTTATTTGACCTGGTGCATCGTGGCTATCAGATCAAGAAGTCACTGGAGCAGCGCCGTGGCTTTCGGCGGCGTCGCCGGTCAAAGAATCTGCGTTATCGCGCCCCGCGCTTCAACAATCGCACCAAGCCCAAAGGCTGGCTGGCCCCCAGCCTGCAACATCGAGTGGATACGGTCATGGCCTGGGTAGAACGACTCAGCAAGCTAGCCCCCGTCACGGCCATCAGCCAGGAGTTGGTGCGCTTTGATACCCAGAAGCTCGACAACCCGGAGATTAGCGGGGTCGAGTACCAGCAAGGTACTTTGCTGGGCTACGAGGTACGCGAGTACCTGCTGGCAAAATGGGGCCGTGAGTGTGCCTATTGTGGCACCGGCGACACACCGCTGGAGATTGAGCATGTGGTGCCGCGTTCACGCGGTGGTTCCAACCGGGTCAGCAACTTGACCCTTAGCTGCCACCCCTGCAATCAGGCTAAGGGTTCGCTGCCGTTGGCGGACTTTTTCTCCCGTGACAAGGGGCTGAGAAAACGCCTCAAGGCTAACGGCTTATCAGCGGACGCACGGCTGGAGCGGGTACAACGCCAGCTCAAGCAACCGCTGCGCGATGCCAGTGCGGTTAATGCCACGCGCTGGGCACTGTTTAATGCGCTTAAAACGACGGGACTGCCGGTGGCAGTCGCCAGCGGTGGTCGCACTAAATACAACCGTCAGCGACTCGGCATTCCTAAGACTCACGCCCTGGATGCGGCTTGTGTGGGCGCTTTCGGCTGGTTGCACGACTGGACAGCCTCGACGCTAACGATCAAATGCACCGGGCGCGGCAACTACCAGCGCACCCGCTTGACGAAATATGGTTTTCCGCGTGGCTATCTGATGCGCCAGAAGCAGGTGCGGGGCTTTCAAACCGGCGACATAGTGAAAGCCGTGGTGCCTAGCGGCAAAAAGGCCGGTACCCATACGGGCCGTGTCGCGGTGCGCAAAACCGGCAGCTTCAATATCCAGACCGACCACGGTGCCGTGCAAGGCATTTCGCACAAACACTGCACCGTGATACAACGCGGTGATGGCTACGGCTATCACCTCACCCCGACTATTCACCAACTAAAAGGAGGAGCGGGACAGGCGGTGGCGTAACCGAGTCGCTCTGCGAGCGACGCGCTATCCCTCCCGGCACTAGAAGTACCGGGTATCCCGCGCAAAATCTGATGA
>NZ_JBQTDC010000099.1:0-1580 GCF_052353045.1 Halomonas sp. AOP7-B1-5
CTTCGGGTAACGAGTAAGAATCACAATGATTTTAAACTGAAGAGTTTGATCATGGCTCAGATTGAACGCTGGCGGCAGGCTTAACACATGCAAGTCGAGCGGTAACAGGTCTAGCTTGCTAGACGCTGACGAGCGGCGGACGGGTGAGTAATGCATAGGAATCTGCCCGATAGTGGGGGATAACCTGGGGAAACCCAGGCTAATACCGCATACGTCCTACGGGAGAAAGGGGGCTTCGGCTCGCGCTATCGGATGAGCCTATGTCGGATTAGCTAGTTGGTGGGGTAATGGCCCACCAAGGCGACGATCCGTAGCTGGTCTGAGAGGATGATCAGCCACATCGGGACTGAGACACGGCCCGAACTCCTACGGGAGGCAGCAGTGGGGAATATTGGACAATGGGGGCAACCCTGATCCAGCCATGCCGCGTGTGTGAAGAAGGCCTTCGGGTTGTAAAGCACTTTCAGCGAGGAAGAACGCCAGGGAGTTAATACCTCCCTGGAAAGACATCACTCGCAGAAGAAGCACCGGCTAACTCCGTGCCAGCAGCCGCGGTAATACGGAGGGTGCAAGCGTTAATCGGAATTACTGGGCGTAAAGCGCGCGTAGGTGGCTTGATAAGCCGGTTGTGAAAGCCCCGGGCTCAACCTGGGAACGGCATCCGGAACTGTCAAGCTAGAGTACAGGAGAGGAAGGTAGAATTCCCGGTGTAGCGGTGAAATGCGTAGAGATCGGGAGGAATACCAGTGGCGAAGGCGGCCTTCTGGACTGATACTGACACTGAGGTGCGAAAGCGTGGGTAGCAAACAGGATTAGATACCCTGGTAGTCCACGCCGTAAACGATGTCGACCAGCCGTTGGGTGCCTAGCGCACTTTGTGGCGAAGTTAACGCGATAAGTCGACCGCCTGGGGAGTACGGCCGCAAGGTTAAAACTCAAATGAATTGACGGGGGCCCGCACAAGCGGTGGAGCATGTGGTTTAATTCGATGCAACGCGAAGAACCTTACCTACCCTTGACATCTACAGAACCCGGAAGAGATTCCGGGGTGCCTTCGGGAACTGTAAGACAGGTGCTGCATGGCTGTCGTCAGCTCGTGTTGTGAAATGTTGGGTTAAGTCCCGTAACGAGCGCAACCCTTGTCCTTATTTGCCAGCACGTAATGGTGGGAACTCTAAGGAGACTGCCGGTGACAAACCGGAGGAAGGTGGGGACGACGTCAAGTCATCATGGCCCTTACGGGTAGGGCTACACACGTGCTACAATGGCCGGTACAAAGGGTTGCGAACTTGCGAAAGTAAGCCAATCCCAGAAAGCCGGTCTCAGTCCGGATCGGAGTCTGCAACTCGACTCCGTGAAGTCGGAATCGCTAGTAATCGTGAATCAGAATGTCACGGTGAATACGTTCCCGGGCCTTGTACACACCGCCCGTCACACCATGGGAGTGGACTGCACCAGAAGTGGTTAGCTTAACCTTCGGGAAAGCGATCACCACGGTGTGGTTCATGACTGGGGTGAAGTCGTAACAAGGTAGCCGTAGGGGAACCTGCGGCTGGATCACCTCCTTAAACGATGCGTCA
>NZ_JBQTDC010000100.1:0-1572 GCF_052353045.1 Halomonas sp. AOP7-B1-5
TTAATATAACTAATCATGCATTAACACTAACCACTTTTCGTCATTACTTAGTTTTGAAATACGACTACCATGCAATTTTCTTTAACTCAATCCATCACTACTCTCAAACCACCAAAGACTTGCGATGCCAAATATCTTACTGTGAACATATACTTAAAATCAATAATTTATGCATTATCAATCAATAATTTTCATAGCTGTGTAAACACAAATCTACTAAGAAGATCAACTTAACGAACAAGGCGTTTGCATATAGTTGTCCACACTTCAAATTATCACTTTATAAAGCAGATACTATCAGCTAATCACTGTCAAACCTACTTTTAATTTAGCTAGCTTCACCAAGCATGTATGATTAACTTGTTATTTAGCATTCTGATTTTTCAAGTAGCCAAGTTTTCTCGTTAGAGGAAAGGAGATAGAAAATCGGCTAACAGCCAAAACCACTGGCTAAAGCGTATTACTAAAACAGTGCATTAAGTACATGGGTGACTCGGCGCTCTTATCACGGCACCAACTACCGAGGCGCCTAGCAGTTAGCTCGTGAAAATATTGCACTGCGATGGTTTTGATACAAATGCAATGCTTCTATGGTTTGGATTTCAAACAGCAGTACTGCTAAGGCGCATTCGCCCGAGGCTATGATTCAAGCTAGCGAATCTGCAATAGTCTCTCCCGACACGGCTAAAGGCATTGCGGCCTTATGGAGGTAAGCGCTACCCCTCCTCGCTTGTGGTATCGAAAGAGAGAAAGGGAGATAGCGGGCAGGGACATGGTGATCACGTACCTCTAGATTCAACCGCACTTCGTAGCAAACATGTAGCAGCAATAGCTTTGTGAATCATAGAGAACTAATCAGCCTGCTACCACTTCACTATTCGCGGCTCAAGCTGGCCGGTGGCCGGTGGTTGCCCATCTCACGCGAAGCTCGCCCATAGCCCCCGCAGCCGCTTGCCCTGTTCAAGCAGAGTGGCTTCATTCACGTGCTTTACCATGTCGGTATACTGCCAGTTGGCGGGTGCTCCCAATAGCAGTGGCAAATCAATCGTGTGGGCGACGCCAAAAGGATTGCGGCCCTTGCCCCAGTCCAACCGGTAACGTAGGCATGGTCGCCCGCTTTTGCGTGGCGCGGAGCAAACCTGAGCGCATCGCACTTTTACACTTTGTGTGTGGTAGCGGCCACCATAGCCTTTGCGGTTCCTTCACTAATGGAATCTGGCGTAACCGCATCAGGCCCGGCGACATCACCAGAAACCTGGCGGTTTCTTCTGCGGTTTGGCTAATGAAGACATCACACTTCGGCTCAACGCGGCGCCAGTCAGCATCAATTTGGGATTTATCAGGCAGCGGATAATGGCCGTGCTGAGTGCCAAACTGCATGGCTGATTTCAACCCAAAACCTCGTGCGGTTTCCACCACCTTGGTCTTTATACGCAAAATCTCATCCAAGGGCGCATCATCTCTTTTACAGTGGTGGCTTTTTGGCTCATATTAGGGTTCATTTTCGCTCGGCCACAGCTAATGCCCGGCGGCGCACTTTGGATGATTACCCACTGAAAAAGCCCTTCAGGG
>NZ_JBQTDC010000101.1:0-1537 GCF_052353045.1 Halomonas sp. AOP7-B1-5
CCCCCTCTGTCAGCCTAGTTGTCCGGTTGGCGATATCGCCTTAACCTAATCCAGAGGGAGCGGCATGGAGTCCTTGTGCCACGTTATTCTGCAGAGCGTAAAGCAGCCGTTCTGAAAAAGTTATTGCCACCCCACAATCGCAGCGTGGTATCCGTTGCCACTGAAGAAGGCATCTCTGACGCGACGCTGTATAGTTGGTTAAAAAAGTGTCGAGAAAAAGGAGTGCCTGTGCCGGGTTACACACCAAGCGACAACGAATGGTCACCAGATGCCAAGCTCGCCGTGGTCATTGAAACCGCCACCCTGTCAGAAACCGAGCTGGGTGCTTACTGCCGCGAAAAAGGCCTTTATCCCGAGCAAATCCAGCAGTGGAAAGCCGCTTGTCTAGAGGGCGCTGGCCAACAAGAAGGCCAGCAAAGAACGGCACAGAAACAGCGGAAAGAAGACCGTAAGACGATCAAGCAGCTCAAAGCGGAAGTCCGCCGCAAAGACAGAGCCTTAGCGGAAACAACGTCGCTGCTGGTGCTCTCAAAAAAGCTAGACGCCTTGTACGGCGAAGACCCGAACAGCGGCGAGGACGACTGACGCCACTTGAGGAACGTGCAAGGCTCATTACGTTGTTTGACGAGGCGGTAACGGGAGGCGCTTCCCGTTACAAAGCCGCGGCGATGATAGACGTGAGCGAGCGCACGTTGAAACGCTGGCGTTCTGGGTGTGGCGCTGTGGTTGAGGATCGGCGTCCACGCGCGGTACAAGGCAGTCAGCCGCATCAGCTGACTCACGAGGAGGAACAGGCCATTTTAAACGCCTGCAATCGCCCCGAGTATCAGAGCCTGCCGCCGTCTCAAATCGTGCCCTCATTGGCAGATCAAGGGATCTACTTGGCCTCCGAGTCGTCGTTCTATCGAGTACTGAAAAAGCACCAACAGCAGCAGCACCGAGGGCGAATGAAGCCACGCCGCCAAGTACCTGAGCCGACAAGCTTTACTGCAACCGGGCCAAACCAGGTCTGGTGCTGGGACATCAGCTACTGTTCTTCCGTTGTGCGTGGCCAGCACTGGTATCTCTATCTGATCATGGATATCTACAGTCGTAAAATCATCGCCTGGGAAGTCCATGATGCGGAATCAGGCGAGTTAGCGAAACACTTGTTGGAACGCGCCTTATTGCGAGAAGGATGCTGGCATCAGCCCCCGGTGTTGCACTCGGATAATGGCGCGCCGATGACGTCTTATACGCTTAAAGCGAGGTTAACAGAGCTGGGGATGTTGATGTCTTACAGCCGACCAAGAGTGAGCAATGACAACCCTTACTCGGAAGCGCTGTTCCGTACCGTCAAATACTGTCCAGCATGGCCCACAAAGGGCTTTGCATCGCTGAGCGCAGTGCGTGACTGGATGCTGACGTTCGAGCGGGCTTACAACGAACAGCACCTGCATAGTGGCCTTCGGTACGTGACACCTGCTGACCGGCATCGAGGTGTCGACCGAGAACGTCTTGAGCACCGCAAAGCAGTTTATGAAAGTGCTAAGCGCCG
>NZ_JBQTDC010000102.1:0-1359 GCF_052353045.1 Halomonas sp. AOP7-B1-5
GTCATCATCCGCAATACGCGTCGAATCCGCGTACTCATGAGTGACAGCTACCCCTATAAAACGGCGCTATCCGATCTCGTCAGGCGGTTGGTGCCGAACTGACTGCTCGGGCTCCCCCGGCCCGACGCAATGGGGGGAAGGGGGAGGTGTGTCTGAACGACGAAAAGTGGTTAAAAAGTAGCCGATGTAAGTCGAGCCAATAGGTGTTTAGCGGTGTTAGCCTGAGTGCGGTACTGGCTGAGGTGCTATGAGAAATCCAGGCTAAAGCGATGGTGCGTGTGCCATCGCTTTGCAATCGTTCGGACCTAGAAAACGCTCTACAAAAAGCAAATTTTGTAGACTTAGATGACTTGCTGAGTCGTCCTGACTATTATGTTTTCAGTTTGCAGCCTAATTACTGGAAGGAGCCTCCTCCTCTTCATGCTGATGAAAGTGCTTTTTGGTCTAGAATATCTAAGTCAGGCAATCTTCCAGATTGCTTCTATATTTTTTCTACTTGCGTTACACATAAGGATTCTGACAAAGATAGTTTTTTATGTGCAGTTAAGCTGGTTTTCAAAATCCAAGATGTTTTAAAAGAAATATCTGATCTTTATGTCCCGTCTGAGAATAAGAGTCTTTTTTTAGTATCAAGTGAAGAGGCCGCTTCTAAGTATACGATATCTTTGTCAATTGATTATACCGCTTTAAAAGCTATACAATCTCCCAGGGCGAAGCTGGAAGATATGACTAGTGTTTGTAGTACTGTTTTTGCAGATGATGTGCATCAGGGGGAGCGCAAGGAAGTAATGCGCAGGGCGATAAAAAGCCTTTTAGATGAGCCGCATGATAACTTAACTTCTTTACAATGGTTGCTTAAAAATACCAATCGAATCAATTCGAAATTTAAAGAAAGTTATGAGATTTATTTCCATAATTTTTCAGTAAGTAAATTGTTAAATGAAATCGATCAGAAAAATTTAGAGTTTAGCTCTAAGTTAATGGACTTTATATCCAATAGTAATAATAAGGCGCTAGCTATACCTGGAGCTATCGCCGCTATTGCTGTTTTTCTAAGAATTAGTAGTGTTCCTGGTTTGATTTTGATTGTTTCTGGTGTATATATAGCTACTAATATAGTGATAATGTCTAATAAAAGTATGAGGACAACCTTTAGTGATCTTGAATGGCAGATCAATAAATCTTTTTCTAAATACAAAAATATAAAAGATAGTCCTGAAGTTGTATCTTTAGCTGATGAGGTAAGAATCAAGCTGATAAGTCGCGTATGTAAAGCAAGTAGAAACTTAAAGACGGTAGATCTTTATGCTAGGTTAACATTTTGGGGTGGTTTGATTTACTCTGTCATTGCTGCTTTAG
>NZ_JBQTDC010000103.1:0-1354 GCF_052353045.1 Halomonas sp. AOP7-B1-5
CGGCGTCCGCCAGGACGCCTTGTGTTTTGCATCCTTACAATATTTCGTCTAAAGTGTAAAGCATGAAAGCCGAACGCGCCTACCAATACCGCTTCTATCCCACGCCTGAGCAAGCAGCCTTGCTGGCGCGGACGTTTGGGTGCGTGCGGTTTGTCTGGAACGCGGTGCTGCGCTATCGCACCGACGCGTTTTATCAGCGTCAGGAAAAGATCGGCTATAACGATGCCAGCGCGTTCCTAACACAGTTAAAGAAGCAGCCGGACACCGCCTTTCTAGCCGAGGTTAGTTCGGTGCCACTGCAACAATGCTTGCGCCATCAACAAAGTGCGTTCAAGCATTTCTTTGCCAAGCGGGCGCGGTACCCCAGCTTTAAATCGAAGAAGCACCGGCAGTCAGCCACCTTTGCCAGTTCGGCATTTTCGTACCGTGACGGGCAGATCACGCTCGCCAAGTGCCGTGAACCGCTAAACATCCGCTGGAGCCGCGACCTGCCTGCGGCACCGAGCACAGTGACGGTATCCAAGGATGCAGCAGGCCGTTACTTCATTAGCTGTCTGTGCAAGGTAGACACTGAGGCGCTGCCAATTACGTTCAAGATGGTCGGTATCGACCTGGGGATCAAAGACCTGTTCGTGACCAGTGACGGCCATCGGGTGAATAATCCCCGCCACACTGCCCGCTATGCCCGAAAGCTAGCGAAGGCGCAGCGGCGCCTCAGCCGTAAGCAAAAAGGCTCGAACAACCGAGCCAAGGCACGGTTAAAGGTCGCTCGCTGTCACGCCAAGATCGCTGACACGCGCCGTGACCACCTGCATAAACTCACCCGCCAGATCGTTAACGAGAACCAAGTGATTGCAGCGGAGAGTTTGCAGGTGAAGAACATGGTCAAAAACCGCCATCTCTCTAACGCCATCAGTGATGTTGGCTGGGGGGAGTTGGTTCGCCAGCTTGACTACAAGGCGGCCTGGGCGGGAAGGCAGTTTGTCCAGATTGATCGCTGGTACCCAAGCTCAAAACGCTGCCATAGCTGCGGCTTTGTGCTGGAATCACTACCGCTGAATGTTCGCACCTGGGACTGCCCAGATTGCGGTACTCAGGGCATCGACCGCGACGTGAATGCGGCCCGCAACATTCTGCAAGCAGGCACCGCGCTATTAGCCGGTGCAGATGGTTGAAAGATCATACCGAGGGGCACTCGGGAATGTACGCCTGTGGAGTTTGTGTAAGACCAGCAGTGCCAAGGCATTGAAGGCAACGAACATCGAAGCAGGAACCAGGAAGGTAACGACCTGGGAATCCCCTTCCTTTCCGCCGCAAGGCGGCAGCGCAAGCTGAGGGAGGGGAGGATGTCAAT
>NZ_JBQTDC010000104.1:0-1352 GCF_052353045.1 Halomonas sp. AOP7-B1-5
TTGGCGTTGAGGCTGTAGAAAAACCCCGCTGATGGCCAGGTTTTGGTAGGATCGAGGAAACAGACGAGGAGTGGTCAGCATGCCGCGCTTCAAGGCTTATAACTACGATCAGAACGCCATGGTGGTGATCAACTACCAGGATCAGCTCCAGCCAGGTACTTTTGAACACGCCGTGCACTACCTGATCGAGCACAAGCTCGACCTATCCGTTTTCCATCCCAAGTACCGCAACGATGCGACCGGTCGGCTGGCCTATGATCCGGCTATCCTGCTCAAAATTATCCTGTTTGCTTACTCAAAAGGCATCACCTCCAGTCGTGAAATGCAATGGTGGTGCGAGACCAACATCATTTTCAAAGCCCTTTCCTACGATACCGTTCCCCACTTCACCACATTGGCCAGCTTCGTCAGCCGCCATGCTGATGAGATTGAAGCGCTGTTCGAACAAGTGCTGCTGGTGTGCCACGAACAAGGCTTGTTGGGTAACGAACTCTTTGCCATTGATGGCTGCAAGATGTCCTCCGACGCTTCCAAAGAGTGGTCTGGCACATTCAAAGAGTTGGGCGAGAAGCGTGAGAAACTGAGAGGCCTGATTCGGCATCACCTACTGGAGCACTACGCGCGCGATGAGGCCGAGACGGAAGCCGATCTGGACCGGGATATCCGACGGGCCAGGACGATTCTCTCGCTAGATGCCGCCATGAACAAAGTGGATCGTTTCCTAAAGACGAGCAGCCCAAGGATGGGCCGGGGGAAGCGAATCAAGGAAGTGAAGAGCAATCTGACCGATAACGAAAGTGCCAAAATGACCACCAGCAAGGGCACGATTCAGGGCTATAACGGCGTCGCCACGGTGGATAAAAAGCACCAGATCGTCATTGACGCTCAGGCCTTTGGCGAAGGCCAGGAACATCACACCTTGCAGCCCGTACTGGAAACGGTCGCAGCCCGTTTTAAGAAGCTCGGGATTGCGGACAACATCTACCAGAAAGGCACCGTCGTCACCGCGGATACAGGCTTTGCCAACGAAGCCAATATGAAGTATCTGCACGAACAGCAGATCAACGGCTACATCCCCGATAACCAGTTCCGCAGCCGAGATCCGAAGTTCGCCGACCAGAAAGACAAATACGGCAAGCGCCACCAGAACCTGCCGGACAAAGGCTGGCGAGAGACGACGCCCGCCAGCGCGTTTCAGTTTGATCCAGTAGCGCTAACGTGTATCTGCCCAACCGGCGAAAAGCTGTCCTATCGCGGGCAACGAGAAACGGACACTGGCAAGATCCGGGTACACTTTGAAGGGCGTTTGTTGCAATGTCGGCACTGCCCCAAGAAAGTCCGATGCATGCAGA
>NZ_JBQTDC010000105.1:0-1318 GCF_052353045.1 Halomonas sp. AOP7-B1-5
ACCTTATGAAGTTAATATTTTGCTCGAGGGCTGGGCCAGCCGGTATAAAATCACCGATGCGGGTAAGTATCAGGCGCTAAGCTTTTTAATTCCCGGCGATGCCTGTGATGTGCATATTACGCTCATAGACCGCATGGATCATTCCATATGTGCTGTTATCCCCTCAAAATTCACCTCGATTCCTCAGCATAAAATTGAAGAAATGTATGCATTGCAGCCCAGGCTTGCACGCGCCTTTTTCTGGTCCATGCTGGTAGATGAATCAACCTTACGTGAATGGATAGTCAATATCGCAAGCCGGCAAGCTGATCAACGTATGGGGCATTTATTTTGCGAGCTGCTTATTCGCTCTCGTGCAGCAGGTCTAACCACTGATCATGGCTTTGTTATGCCCCTTACCCAGCAACAAGTTGGCGAAGCTATGGGTATTACGCCCGTTCATACCAACAGAGTGATTAGCAAGCTACGCCAAGAAGGATTGATTTCGTGGGAAAATAAATTTCTAAAAATAAATGATTGGGAAAAGATGAAAAAGTTTAGTGATTTCGATGCCAATTATTTACACTTGGACAAGGCAGATCCAAGTTTGGCCAATGAGGTTTAAGCACTACAACACCATTAAAATAATAAAAAACATAAGCATTACATTTAACACCATTCATATTTTAACTTATATAAAACATGTTTTATTAACTCATAGCAAGAAGCCCGACCAGAGGCCGGGCTTTAAGGTTGCATCCTTGTACACTACGCAGGCTTCCTGCCTGCCCATCCTTAGGGAGTCATCCTAACTCGCTATTCCTTGCTGAACGTCCTTGCCCAGTGAGTAAAGATTGCCAGCTTACCGTTGATTTGTAAGTAACATAGTATAAGTGATAGAGCGATATCACTAATTACTCTACTAAGCCGACATTTAGATAAAAAAATGCCAGCCTTAAAGGGCTGGCAACGAGAATAGGTAGGTTCACAGGAGGATCAATCACACATCATGCTTATCACCGGTTATTCCATCAGTAAATTTCCGAAGCCCCTTTTCAATGGGATGCTCATCTTCACTGGAATCATCCTCAGCGGATCGAGGCTCCCCTCCATAAAGTTCGGCACCGCATGAGCTGCACGGATGGTCATGGGGAACTTCGGCCTCAGCTTCAGGCACATACTCATGACCGCATTTTTGGCATGTTACAGGATGTTTCATAGCAGTCCTCCTTACTCAACATGTCTATTAGGTATCGTATAAACAGATAAGTTCAAAGATAATATTAAACAAATAAAAGCCGCGATTTTTAACTTTTTTTATTAGCGACTAGCTTCCTAA
>NZ_JBQTDC010000106.1:0-1318 GCF_052353045.1 Halomonas sp. AOP7-B1-5
GTCATGTTGAATTTTCTAAATGTCTGCCTCGCTCGCCATGCACCTATCATGCGAAGTCGCATAGAACGCCCCACTCCTATTTAAATGGAAACGAAGGGTAAGGGGTTTGCCTGAACTTAATAGAATTAATGCCGAAACGTTTTTCGACATCGCCCATTTCAACAAACGTTTCACCGCGCTGGTAGGCGGCGCGAAGATGGTCGCTTAGTTCAGTGACGGCTTGTGAGGGCTTGGCCCATTGGGATTCGGGTAAGGGCTTCGACCACTCGGCGAGCCAGTCGCTGGGCACGGCTTTGGGTAGAATATGTTTCGTGCGGTATTCGGTGTACCAGTGGGCAAAGCGGGCATATTCCCATAAGCGTTTGCGCCGGAAACGACGCCAGCGGGCGGGGTCGTTGGTGCGTTCACACTCGGCTTTTTCACGGGTCACATAGGCGTTGTACCACTCGACGCCCCACTCTTTGGCGGAAGGGGTAATGGCCTCGGCGCCCTCTTCCATAAAGCGGCGAATATACTCCCACTGGGCCAGTGCACCCGGTAGACCACCCACACTGACGATGATGCCCGCCCCTGGCAGTGTATAGCCTGGCCGCTGCGGGTCAGGCGGCACCAGCGCAAAGCTCCAACCAAAGCCTGTGATAGCCCCTGGCCCGAGGCCCGGGTTAAAGGCATACATCGCGACGACATCTTCCCAGGGCACCAATACTGTGCGTCTGTCGCGCTTCAATAGCCGACAGATGGCGTCATAAACCGGCGGGTAAATGTAGAAAAAAGCCAGGGCGCCGATATGCAGCAGCGTCAAACCGACTGGGAAACTCGGCCGGGCACCGCGCAGCCATTCCCCCACTTCGATCAAACCCATAAAACCCGCAGCCGCTGCGGCTAAGCCCGCTGTAGACATTAACCACAGGTTTTGAGGCGCGGGAAGCCAGAAGCGACCTGAGGGTTCTACTACAAAAGCAACTTCACGGCGCTGGCGATTTAAGCGAATAGGAGGTATGCGCTTAAGCAGCGTATTGATCCAGATAATGCCTAGAATAAAGATATACAAAAAAACAAAGTACAGCCCTCCCCCCCAGAATGCTAATACCTGGCTGTACGCCGTGTTTTTTATGATTGCCATACAAAACACCACTAAAAAAAAGCCGTTCATAAATAACGCTAACCCACTTAGCACATGCCCTGCCGTCATCATGGTGTCGGGGCTCGCGCCCTGGCGAATATCCATAGTGACGTCATCGTGACGCACATCGATATTCGCCACATCCACCGCGTGCTCGTTATCAGTAGGTAAGCGCGCCACTAACCACATCTAGTC
>NZ_JBQTDC010000107.1:0-1306 GCF_052353045.1 Halomonas sp. AOP7-B1-5
TGAACCGCCCCGGCTTTACCGGAGACTCCATATCTTGAGAGGATGGAGTTATGAACTCAACAAAACGATATTCCTCAGAAGTCCGGGAGCGAGCTGTTCGATTAGTCCTTGAACAGCAAGGCGAATACCCGTCCAGGTGGGCGGCGATCTGCTCCATTGCCAGCAAGTTTGGCTGTTCACCAGAGACCTTAAGAGCCTGGTGCAAACGCTCAGAACTCATGCAGGAAGATAGCTCGGCTAATCTGCCTAAAAATGAACGACTCAAGCAGCTAGAGCGTGAAAACGTCGAATTGAAGCGCGCCAATGAAATTCTCCGTAAGGCGGCTGCTTTTTTCGCCCAGGCGGAGCTCGACCGCAAACCCAATTGATGGTGTCATTTATCGACGAGCATCGTGCTCAGTTCGGGGTCGAGTCGATTTGTAGCCAGCTGCCAATCGCCCCATCGACGTATTACCACCACAAGGCACTTGAGACCGATCCTGAGCGGCGGGCAGATCGATATCGGCAGGATGCGTTTCTTACTGCTGAGATTCAGCGCGTGTGGGAAGAAAACTTCTGCGTCTACGGTGCTCGTAAGGTCTGGCGGCAACTCCGCCGTGAGGGCGTTAATGTTGCTCGTTGCACCGTAGAACGACTCATGCGACGCCTGGGAATTCGCGGCGTGGTGCGAGGCCAACGCCCCTTCACGACGATCAGTGATCCCGACCAGAAACGAGCACCTGATTTAGTGAAACGTGACTTTACGGCCATGCGTCCAAATCAGCTTTGGGTGGCCGATTTTACCTATGTTGCTACCTGGTCTGGCTTCGTTTACGTTGCGTTCGTTATCGATGTTTATGCACGCTGTATCGTGGGTTGGCGCGTAGCAACGTCGATGAAAACGGGACTGGTACTGGACGCTCTGGAGCAAGCACTGTGGGCACGAAAGCACAGGCAAGGGTTAATCCATCATAGTGATAGAGGAAGCCAATATCTCTCGATCCGCTACACAGAGCGTATGGCTGATGAGGGTATCGATGCCTCCGTCGGCACCACCGGTGACTCCTACGACAATGCGCTGGCCGAGACCATCATCGGCTTATTCAAAACGGAGGTGATTCACCATCGTGGACCATGGAAAGGGCGAGATGCCGTTGAGTATGCCACGCTGGAATGGGTTGACTGGTTTAACAATCGCCGACTGCTGGAACCCATAGGAAACGTTCCACCAGCAGAACGAGAAAGGACGTATTATCGTCAATTGGAGGAGTCGGGTGAAGCTGCCTGACTCAAACAAACCGGTCTCCGGAATAACCGGGGCGGTTCA
>NZ_JBQTDC010000108.1:0-1273 GCF_052353045.1 Halomonas sp. AOP7-B1-5
CATTGCTGTCCCATAGTTTTTGATCATAAAGGGATTCTCATCTGAGGATCCCTTTTTTGTGGCTCTGGCGATGGCGGATTCATGAGAGCCCAAAGCGGGATTCTTTCGAACAAGCTTACTTGGAGCGTGCGCATAATGCGCTGAACGCTCCAGCCTTTTTGGGCACTGTGACGTGCAAACGAGAGTAACAGATAGCAGATCATGGCAATCCAAATCTGCGTCAGCACAGCATTCTTACTGTTACCTAAAAAGGCCTTTATTTTCAGGTTTTGTTTGAGGGCTTTGAAGAAGAGCTCGACCTGCCAACGATCCTTGTAGATGGCGGCAATCGTTGTCGCTGCCAGCTTGAAGTTGTTCGTGATAAAGCGAAAATGCTTACCACTGTCCGGACAGACGTATCCCACTAAACGAAGTCGCGGCGCGCCCTGTTTTAGCGCGTGCTGACTGCTCAATTCAATCACCTGATCATATTCAACGGGCCCATCAGCACGCACAGGCTTGGATAGCTGCACCTGGTAAACAGCCTTAGGTCTCAGCCGTGTGACGAAACTAACCTTTTGTTTTGTAAGCTCACCATACCAGCGGTAATCAACATAGCCCTTATCAAAGGCGAGGATGCTACCCGCTGGAAAGTTGAACTGTCGACCTTGAATCAGATCGTTTTCCCGGCCCTCGCTCAAGGCGACGAATTCAGGGATCAGGCTGGCATTGTTCAGGCCGGTGTGCAGTTTTACCCCGGCCTTGGATTGATGAATTTTAGCCCAGGGGAAGAGGCTCAATGACAGATCGATGGTGCTGGCGTCGAGTGAATAAAGCGGATTTTTGAAGCGAAACTTGTGTGCATTTGAACGAATAGAACAACGCTGTAGTAGCTTATAGAAGACGGCTTCATAGAGTTCGGCCGGTTGCTGCTCATTGAGACGTGCCAGGGTGGAACGGGCAATGGGCTTAGCGCCGAGATGATACAACTTGTGCCGTTGACTGGTCAGGCTGGACTCGATATCCCGCAGACTTTGACGGCCAGCAATTTGAGACATGGAAAGCCCGACAAACTGATCCCAGCGTGATGCAGAACGCAGTTTTTGCCCAACGTGGTGCTCACGAGCGAGACGTTCGAAATCATGTCGGGATAACGGCTGGAGCAACTGATGAAATGCGGTGTTATGATGAGACAAAGCCTGAATCCTTTATGAGTAGAGTGTTTGGTCGCACTCTCATTTTACTCACTTGGATCCAGGCTTTTTCATTTATTAATGTTTATGGGACAGCAGTG
>NZ_JBQTDC010000109.1:0-1261 GCF_052353045.1 Halomonas sp. AOP7-B1-5
TGTAGTGGCATAGTGAATTTGGCCACCTAATTAGAGGTGTTAATATGCACCAAGAGACAAATAGGTGGCAGCATGGCAACAAGACCAAAACGTAATTTTAGCCCTGAATTCCGACTCGAAGCAGCACAACTGGTCGTCGATCAACACTACACGGTTCGTGAAGCGGCTGAAGCCATGAATGTGGGGTATTCGAGCATGGATAAATGGGTTCGTCAGTTACGCCAAGAGCGTGATGGCCAAAGCCCTAAAGCAACGCCCATGACACCCGATCAGCTCAGGATTCGCGAGCTTGAAAAGCGCATCCGTGACATTGAGATGGAAAAAGACATCCTAAAAAAGGCTACCGCTCTCTTGATGTCGGACTCCCTGAACACTTCTCGCTAATCGAGAAACTCAAGACGAGCTACCCGGTAAAAAAACTGTGTGACGTGTTTGGCGTGCATCGCAGCAGCTTTAAATACTGGAGACAACGTTCAAAAAGACCTGTGTGTGCCACGAAGACTAAGGAAATAGCCAAGGTCAGAGAGCTCTTTCGCGAGAGCGAAGGCTCTGCAGGGGCGCGCAGCATCGCAGAGATGGCGACAAGGCAGGATGTGCCGTTAAGTCGCTATCGCGCTGGCCGCCTGATGGAAAAGCTTGGCCTAATTAGCTGCCAAGTGCCTGGGCACACCTACAAGAAAACAGGTGACGAACATGTTGAGGTACCGAACCACTTAGCGCGTCAGTTTAACGTTGAGGCGCCCAACCGCGTTTGGTGTGGCGACGTCACATATATCTGGACTGGCAAACGCTGGGCTTATCTAGCCGTTGTCATGGACTTATTTGCTAGGAAAACGATTGGCTGGTCGATGTCGTTATCACCCGATAGCGAACTCACCAGCAGCGCATTGAAAATGGCTTATGAGAGCCGTGGGCGGCCAAAAGGGGTTATATTCCACAGCGACCAGGGCAGTCATTATACGAGCCGTAAGTTTCGTCAGACACTCTGGAAATGCCAGGTAAAACAAAGTCTAAGCCGACGTGGTAATTGCTGGGATAATGCGCCAATGGAGCGTTTCTTCAGGAGCTTAAAGGTTGAATGGGTGCCAACGTATGGCTATCGCTCATTCTTGCAGGGGCAGCATCATATCGTGAACTATTTAATCGGGTATTACAGCCAGCTTAGGCCTCACCAGCATAACGGTGGTATGAGTCCGAACCAGGCAGAGGAAAAGTACTGGGTTAACTATAAAGCGGTGGCCAGTTTTACTTGACCACTACA
>NZ_JBQTDC010000110.1:0-1260 GCF_052353045.1 Halomonas sp. AOP7-B1-5
TGATCTGGCAACAGTTTTCCGGACACTTTTTTAAGCGGCTGCACGTAGCCTCGATTCATAGTCCGCTGGACTCATATAGTCGTTGCTGGAGTGCAGCCGCACCCGATTATAAAATACCTCGATATACTCGAAGATCGCCTGCCTCGCTTCCTCTCGCGTCTTAAAGTCCTCGTGATACACCAACTCGGTCTTTAGAGTATGAAAGAAGCTTTCTGACGGGGCGTTGTCCCAACAGTTACCCTTGCGGCTCATGCTGCACTTGAACTCATGCTGCTTGAGCAAGCCCTGGAAACTATCCGAGGCATACTGGCTGCCACGGTCACTGTGAACCAGCAGACCGGCTGCTGGCCGACGCTTAAAGATCGCCATGGTCAGCGCGTCGTTCACCAACGCTGCCGGCATCCGGCTATCCATGGACCATCCGACGACCGCTCGTGAGCAAAGGTCAATGAAGACGGCTAGGTACAGCCAGCCCTCCCGTGTCGGGATATAGGTGATATCACCGACATAAGCCTGATCAGGCTCTGATGCCGTGAAGTTACGATTCAGCAGGTTCGCGGCTACCGGCTTGTTATGCTTTGAATTGGTCGTCGCTTTGAACTTGCGCCGCATCTTGCATTCAAGGCCCTCTTCACCCATCAATCGACCGATTCGACGGCGGCTGACGGTTTCTCCGTCTTCAGCCAGTTGCTTTTGAATACGCCGTGTTCCATAGGTTGAGCGGCTTTTTTTATGATGTTCACGAATACTGGCCTTCAACGCCTGATCATCCCGGGCTCGCTGGCTGGACGGTCTAGTTCGCCACTCGTAATAGCCACTGCGAGAGACTTCAAACACTCGGCACATCAGGGCAGTGCTGAACGTGCCCCGATGCTCCTCGATGAAGCCGTACCTCAGTTCGATTCTTTGGCGAAGAAGGCCGCCGCCTTTTTTAACAGTTCCCGCTCTTCCTTCAGCCGAGCATTCTCACGCCGGAGTTGCTTCAACTCTTCATATAGGTGCTTGTCGTCAACCGCACTACTCGAATCACTCGTCTGCTTGCCATGGAATTTATCGATCCAAGTATGCAGCGTGTTGACGTTAACGCCCAACTCGCGCGCCGACTGGGCGATCGGTTGATCGGATTCCACCGCTAGTTTGACGGCGGCTTCTTTAAACTCGGCTGTATACGAATTGCTTTTTTTCTGACTCATGGCACACACCTTGATGGGCAGATAATATTATCTGCGTCTGTGTGTCCGGGAAACTATAACCACTTCA
>NZ_JBQTDC010000111.1:0-1256 GCF_052353045.1 Halomonas sp. AOP7-B1-5
TGATCCTGCCCAGTAACTGTGGACACCTCTAGAATGTAATGCGCTACGATGAGGTGAACCATGGCAAGATCGACGACATCGATGAAGAAAAAATCTTATACCCGTTACTCAGATGCCTACCGTCAAGAAGCGTTAGCACTCGCTGATCGCATAGGCGTTGCCGCAGCGGCTCGTGAACTGGGAATACACGCCAGTCAGCTCTATCAATGGCGCTCTAAAGCTCAGCTTCAGCAAGACACATCTGAACGGGAGCGGTCGTTAGCAGAAGAAAACGCCCGATTGAAGCGCCAATTAGCCGAGGCAAATGAAGAGCTGGCCATCACAAAAAAGGCCGTGGTGTACTTTGCGAAGAGCCTGAAGTGAAGTACGCCTTTATCCATCGTCATCGTCAGGCATTCAGCGTTCAACGCATGTGCCATGTTATTGGGGTCGCCCGAAGTGGCTACTACGCTTGGCAGCAGCGCGAAGGAGTCCCGTCTCCAAGACGCAGCGAGCAAGCCATTCTCGATCAGCGTGTAGCTGATGCTTTTCACCAGCGTAAAGGCCGCTCAGGCGCCCCGAGATTAACCCTAGACCTGCACGATGATGGAGTGCTAATCAACCGTAAGACGGTCGCCGCCAGCTTACAGCGTCAGGGCTTGCGCGCTAAAGCAGCCCGTAAGTTTAAGGCCACCACCAACTCTCGGCATTCGCTGCCGGTGGCTCCTAATCTACTAGCGCAAAACTTCACGGCCTCAACTCCCAATCAAAAGTGGGTGGGTGATATCACCTATCTGGCGACGAGCGAAGGCTGGCTTTACCTAGCAGTACTCATTGATCTTTACTCTCGTAAAGTGGTCGGTTGGGCAATGAGTGAGCGTATGACGGCCGATCTTGTCTGTGACGCGCTACAGATGGCACTATGGAAACGCAAAATGCCCAAAGGCGTCATTGTCCACTCGGATCGAGGCAGTCAGTACTGTTCCACACTTTACCGATCGCTGCTTACTCGGCATGAGCTTAAGTGCAGCATGAGCGCCAAAGGTAACTGTTATGATAATGCCTGTGCCGAAAGCTTCTTCCATAGCCTCAAGGTTGAAGCGATCCATGGAGAGCAATTTAAAACGCGAAGCGATATGAGACGTCAGGTGTTTGAATACATCGAACTCGACTACAACAAGCAACGGCGGCACAGTGCTATAGGGATGATCAGTCCTGAGGTCTTTGAATCTCGAATGATCGCTTAAACTAGTGTCCACTGTTGCTGGGTAAGATCA
>NZ_JBQTDC010000112.1:0-1242 GCF_052353045.1 Halomonas sp. AOP7-B1-5
CAGGGCAAACGCATGAAAGATTTCATCCAGCCAATATCGTCGCTAAATAGCTTTCATCCAGTGCTGCCTTTTTCTGCTTTCGGCGTATGCCACCTTTAAAACTTGTCTCGCCCTTGAGGTAATTCAAAGCAATGTGACGAACCCTGGCAAGGTTCTCAGCCGCATAGCCTCGATGGATTTTGCAAGCATCTTCTCGTAAAGCGACATCCAGTGACCAGTGCAACTTATTTTCCACGAACCAATGTTGACGAGCCGCTTCAGCCAATTTTTTAGCACTCAATTCTGCTGAACTGATGTAGTAGCGCAACGTTGGCTCTTCTGGTGCACGACCGACTTCAGTACGAAATGACATCACCACACCCACTGTTTTCAACCCCGGCCACTCATAACTAAGATCTTGAAATTCTTGAGTGAACTCACTGGCAAAGTGATAACGCGTTTCCTGACGCCCCCTATTTTTCTCATCGGTCACATAAGCATCACCTTCAAAGCCAATCAGCTCACTCATTGGAAACGCCTGCTCGAAGGCTTGCATCAATTTAGGCTGATTATCTTTGACAGCAAGCAGGTAATCAGCTCCTTTGTGGAGCACTTTTGCCGCTACTTTTTTCTGGCACCCCATCGCGTCAATTGTCACCAGACAGCCTTGTAAATTTAGAAGCTTGAGTAGCTCGGGTATCGCGGTGATCTCATTGGATTTCTGTGCCGTTTTCACTTGCCCTAATACGACGCCATTAGCCGCGCTGAAAGCACTCACCATGTGGATCGCGCCTTTCTGCTTTCCTCGGCAATAAGAGCCCCGCAGTGTTTTACCGTCAATAGCCACCACTGCACCCTGAGTTACGTCGTGGCAGGCTTTCATCCATTCGGCAAAGGCTGTCTGAAGCTGTTCTGCGTTGATCAGTGCCATGACACGCGCCAACGTATCGTGACTGGGAATGCCGCCGCCAAAATCACCATATTGTCTGAGAAAATCAAGTTTTGAGTGGCCAAAATCCTCGATTTCGTCCCAGCCCTCTGAGCCACAAATCACTGCACATACCACTAAAAACAGGATATCCGAAAGCTGATGTTGCACTTTCCAGGATTGCCTGAAGTCGGGAATAACAGACAAATGCTGAAACAGAGACGGCGCTGACATAGATGTTATCCAAAAGGAAAACACTTAGATGACCACATCAGACTAACCTCGTAAAGCGCTGAAAGCCGCATCATGGCGCGGGTTTTCATGCATTTTCCCTG
>NZ_JBQTDC010000113.1:0-1218 GCF_052353045.1 Halomonas sp. AOP7-B1-5
AACCCTTTCTACGTTGCTCAACGACATCGAGCCGATGCACAAAACCCCGACCTTTCACACACACTGGTTCTCAAGGACAGAGGAAGAGTTGGCAACTTTATAGGCAATTCAATCAACGACTTCGACAATCAGCGACTAATACCTTGGATAAAGGAACACAAAGACTCTAACTGGATGGGTTTTAGATTCCATGATCTCCGAGCAACAAAAGGAATGGAGTTTGTCAGAAAAGCCAGGGTAACAAACATGACCCCAACAGACATCATTCTTGAAGTTATGTCTATATTGGGCCATCGATCAGAGTCATCGACACAGAGATACTTGGACTTTGATGAGTTTGTTAGAGATAGACGTAACAAAAACAGGGCGGTTGAAAACGCTCTATACAATCAAGACTTCCCTTGGGATACGGAGTAAGCATGATCGATAAATTTATAGATGTATTTCCATCTACTATCGATACCGACCCAGATTTTCTTCCTGCATCTCTTCGTATCTCTGATATAGGTAGGATTCGCCTGTGCTGGCCAACAACTGAGAAAAGACATAAGAGCATCTACATAGGACGACTCCTATATCCAGCCCGAAAGAAAAGTAAATTGATCAATGGTGGCAAAAGATCATCTGTCCCTAGCTTCTTTATTGAGAGCGATTCTAGGTTCCTTCCAGAGCGACAGGGTTTGATCATTACACTAACCGAAAGGTTCTTCGATAATGACCTCACCTATAATAATGCAGCTGAAATAGTCACATTCTTTGACTTTATTGACTTTGAACTGACTGAGACTGTTGACACCTCCTCCACCGACTCTCTGAAATCCGCATATATCGCCTACAGCGAAATGCTCTGGAATCGCGTATCACTCCCGAATACCGAAGAAAACTCTCTCAAAATAAGGAAAAATACGGCATTTTATAAGCAGAACGCCGCCAAAGAAGCTATTGCCGCCTGCTTGGGAACTATAGGCAAAGAAACTGTTGGAAGCTGGGCAATCAAAATCGTACAAGCCAAGGGCGAGCAACAATTTAAGGTGGTTGATGACACCAAGAAAGCACTTGAAGCTTTTCATGCTCATCGCTACGTATTCACTCAGACCGCCGACCATCTACTAGCTGACAGGTCATATCCTTTTGTTTTAGAGCCTCAAGTAGACCCTCCAATACAAAAGCAAATTTATCTGAGTCACATGATATTCAATCTTCACGGGCTAAACGAAA
>NZ_JBQTDC010000114.1:0-1083 GCF_052353045.1 Halomonas sp. AOP7-B1-5
TAAGTGAATCCGCATAAGTTATGGTGTATAAAGCGAGGCTTATAACAAGGGAGATGCACCATGTCTCGTCGCTTGCGCTTCATTTCTTTGACGCCCGACCAGCAACCTATCGTTAATGACGCCTACCAGCATGGTGAAAAGAGAGCACTACGCCGCAGAGCCCACGCCATCTTGCTCAGCCACAAAGGCCATACGATTAACCAGATTCGCGACATCCTCGGGGTTAAACGCGATACGGTGTCTACTTGGTTATCCCAATGGGAAAAAGACGGTATTGAAGGCCTTCAAGATAAACCTCGTGAAGGACGACCTAGCCTTCTCAACGAAAGCGAGCTTGCTGTGTTACAGCAACTTGTTGAAGAGCACCCGCATCAATTACCTGTCCTCCATGCTAAGTTTCAGGATAAGACAGGTAAAGTCGTCAGCCAGGACACGTTACGTCGTGCATTAAAAAAAACGGCAACAGTTGTAAGCGGGTACGCCGCTCATTGACTGCGCTGCGTGACGAAACGGATTTTCGTCGTACACAAGGCTTGATCAATGCTTTGAAGGAATGGGAAGACAATGGCGAGTGTGATCTTTACTTCTTTGATGAAGCTGGCTTCTCTCAATCATCATCACTTCCCTATGCATGGAGCCCGGTAGGTAAGCCTTGGGAAGTGACCGCCTATTCACGTAGCAAGCGGCTCAATGTGCTGGGCTTTCTCACCAGGAAAGGTAGCTTTTTCCATCGTATGACAACCGAGTCAGTGAAGACAGAGACCGTTATAGAAGCGTTCGATCAGTTCGCGGCACAGAAAAGTCCTGACGCCTTCGCCGTCGTTGTACTGGACAATGCCAAAATGCACCGTTCCAAAGCTTTCCAGCGCAAAATCATCGATTGGATGGCACACCGCATTCATCTGGTATATCTGTCGCCTTATTCGCCGGAGCTGAACCTGATCGAAATTCTTTGGCGTGAAATCAAATACAAGTGGTTACCGCTGACAGCCTACAGTTCGTTCGACAAGCTCTGTGAAGCGGTCAAAAACGTATGTGATAATTACGGAAAAAGTAACTCGATAACTTTTGCATAACCACTTA
>NZ_JBQTDC010000115.1:0-1050 GCF_052353045.1 Halomonas sp. AOP7-B1-5
GGAAGGTCTGAATAATTACCGATATTCGTCAACGCTCACTTGAGCTGATAAAAAATTGCAAATTTAGGCACTATTTTCCCGTTCTTTGTGCATTTTTTGCCCGTTAACCGCTCATTAAGCGGAAAACGGGCGCAATAGCCCTATTCCCACAGGTATTTTTCACTGATCAGCAGGTTGCTGAACGCCGCCAGCAGGTGCAGGCGCTGGGTGTTTTTAGCAAGACCACGATAGCGAACCTTGCCATAACCAAAGACTTGCTTGATGTACCGAAAAGGGTGCTCCACCTTGGCTCGGATGCTGGCTTTGATCTTTTCGACTTTCTGTTGCTTGGCATCCAACTTCTTTCGCGTGCCAGGCCGTCTGGCAATATACCAAGAGACGTCGCAGCGGTGATGGAGCTCGTCTCGCTTTTGAATGCCCAGGTAACCGGCATCACCGAAGACGCGCTGCTCTTCACCGTGAAGCAGCTTATCGGCAGGCACAATGTCATGCACATTAGCAGCCGTGGTGTCGATGCTGTGAATCAACCCAAGTTTGTCGTCGACACCTATGTGCATTTTCATACCAAAGTGCCAGGAGCCACCTTTTTTAGTCTGGTGCATCTCCGGATCGCGCTTGCCATGTTTGTTTTTGGTAGAACTAGGCGCAGAAATGATAGTGGCATCAACAATGCTGCCTTCGCGCAACATTAGGCCGTTTTTCGCCAGGTGTTTGTTCACTTCCTGGAACAGCACCTTGCCAAGGCTGTGTCGTTCTAGAAAATGACGAAACTTGAGAATCGTCGTTTCGTCCGGCAATCGGTCTAGCTTCAAACCGGCGAAATGCCTCATGGACTCGATCTCGTAGAGAGCATCTTCCATTGACGGATCGCTCAAGTTGTAGAACAACTGCATACAGTGAACTCGAAGCATGGCAGACAATGGATACGGAGGCCGCCCGCTCTCGCCCTTGGGGTAATAACGGGCTACCTTCTTCTCCAGCTGCGTCCAGGGGATCAGCTTGTCCATCCGCTCCAGAAAGAGTTCGCGGCGAGTCTTTCGCTTTTTGTTC
>NZ_JBQTDC010000116.1:0-975 GCF_052353045.1 Halomonas sp. AOP7-B1-5
AAACCTACCTTACTGGACGGTTTGTTGCTTCCTATTGGTTTACTTTTTTAAAATTCAAGATAATTGTCCACGTCGTCCAGTGAGTGGGTGGCTTCATCGCCGCGGCGCAGGCGCTCCAGCGTCTGCTCTGCTAGATAGGTGTCCTCGAGGTCTTCCAGATGCTCTAGGATCGCTTCGCGCGCATAAGGTGGGGCGTAGTCGTCTGGTGGTGTCTGCATTGCCGCACCCTCCTCTTCTGGTCCTTTTACCGATACGGATAATCTTGAATTCCAGGAGCGGAATCACTCCTGGAAGAGGTCTGAATGGCTGCCGGTACGGGCCAAATGTAGCTCGTCGCCCTCTACGCGATACAGCAGCAACCAATCGGGTTCGATATGGGCATCTCGGTAGCCCTTCCAATTCCCCCGTAACGGGTGATCCTGGTAGGCATCCGGCAAGAGAGCTTGCTCGAGCAGCAGGCCCAGCAAGCGCCGCAGCTTGTCCATGTCCTTGCCGCGCTTCTGGACCCGCTTTACATCGCGTTTGAACTGGCTGGAACGGACTGGGGTCAGCATCAGATGCCCAGGTCCTCGAACAGCGCATCCGCGCTATCAAAGCGCTTGCCCTTGCCGGCGTCCAGCTCGTCCAGAGCCTTGGCCGTGGAGGCGTTTGGCACCTGGACAGCGAACGGCAGGCGCTTCTCGTCGGCGATCCGCAGCATCAGCAGGCGGATGGCATCGGATACGGACAACCCCATGGCCTCCAGGGCAGCGGTGGCGCGTTCTTTGGTTTCGCTATCGATGCGGGCTCGAACGACGGTATCAGCACTCATGGTGTCCCCCACTTCTTCTCTGTAGCTACAATGTAGCCACAATATAGCAGATCAGGGGGCGTCGTCAACTGGAGGCGCTCTACCTGGCTGAGCTGCGCTGTTCCCCGCTCATAAAATTTCGTGCGCACGAAATAATTAATAGGCGCAATTATCAGTTAACGCGA
>NZ_JBQTDC010000117.1:0-928 GCF_052353045.1 Halomonas sp. AOP7-B1-5
TTAAGTAACTCTAAATTAATTAACGCCGTATAGAGGGGTTAGCTATGTATGTTAATACATAACCGAATATTACGCTTTAACCAAAACTCAACCTTGAATTAAAAATACCAAGTGTTAAGAATTATTTTAAAGCTTTTGCTATAAAGCTTTTAGTTCGATAAACGTTTTGAGACTTCAGGCGGCATAACAGAAGACAAAAGTAAAGGTACCGATTCTAGTGCAACAGTCCCATCTTTTATTTTTCTTTTAATATAAGCTGGGTATTTTTCTGGAATATATATCTCTTGAAACCATCCTCTAAACTCAGATAAAGCTTCAATTGGATAAGCATTAATTTCAGGATCCAGCTGTCGGTAAGATTCGGGGTATTTATGAAAAATCTTAATTCGTTTTCCATGGACTCTTTCCAAATTTTTTATTTTCCAGTACTTAGCCCAATGTATGCCTAAACTACCGTCTGGCATGACTGAATCGTCAACAGTGATATTGTTACGGATTAGAGAAGCAATAATAGTTGTAGCTTCATCAAACATCGTAAAGTAACCTTTAGGACATTCATTGTTTAATACACGCTCTTGGAACAGCTTCCAACTTTCCGCAACTAGATCTTGTTCACTATAATCAAGTCGGTCATAAATATATTTCCGTAAGCCTAGCTTGGCAGCTCTACGATAGTTGCGAACGGCTTCTGGCTTGATTACTTGCGCATAGTGCGCATAGTAGTCAGTAATCGCCATTACAATTTGCTCAGGAACAGCGTGAATAACACCTGTAATTGAGTTTTTGCTGTTGATTTCTACATATAAACTGTCTGGAACAGAATCAGACTCAGTCCACTCTTTAATCAACTCTGTAAGTTGTTGACCACGAATTTTTCCTTGAGCCTCACCTACAGACCAATCTTGTGCCAACTGAATAATAGAGCTAG
>NZ_JBQTDC010000118.1:0-911 GCF_052353045.1 Halomonas sp. AOP7-B1-5
GGCCTTGTGGCTTTGGGTGCGGATGACCGTGCGGGTCTTGTTGGCCGGCAGTGGGTACGGCGGAATATCCGAGGCGTGATAGGTGCGCCCGGTGATCAGTGGCTGGTCCGGGTCACTCTTCAAAAAACTAAAATATCATGGCCGATACAGGGCTATGCTGCCGTAACCACCTGCTAAGCTCTGGGCCTTATGAGTATAAGAGACCTTCTGTGTTCTTGCTGAACCATTTAAATATTATACTCAATTACAGCATGGTTTTATTTAAAATAAAGATTTCAAGTTAAATTATTCATCATCCTCATAAAGGGCATCTAAAAAACTACTAAAGGTATTAGATACCTTTATGATGCTTTCGGGCAGTATATTGTTACTCGGGTTAAAAGGAGACTTATCTTCGAATTCATGATCTTTGTAAAAGATATGCCCATAAGAGTCATCTCGCAACGACAGTAGAAAAAAGTTACCCCCATGAGTATTTGCAATAAAAACAAGACCTAATGGAAGGTTATGACCAACCTCTTTCATCTTATAGAGAATATCATTTGCTGGCTTTGCATTCAGCCCATAAAACTTTTTCACCTCATCACCTGGCAGATTTAATTTTTCAGCCTCAAAATCAATATAACTTTCTAGCGGCACGCCTCCGTTATATTTTAATAAAAATTTTTTATACGCAACAGGCAATTCATATCCCAGCTCATTCTCAGCTCGTTCCAAATCTTCCGGGCCTAGCCTCTTTCCAGTAGCAGTCATATCACTTAGCATTTTAAACGCCCATTAACGGTAACAAATGCCACTGGAACTCCTGCACGCGATAGACGAGTCGTTGTTTAAACAATGGCCCTACCTGGAGCTTACTCATCAAACCACTCATGAGGCCAGGATAAGCGTCATTATAAAAGTAGATACTG
>NZ_JBQTDC010000119.1:0-874 GCF_052353045.1 Halomonas sp. AOP7-B1-5
GGCCTTACACCAAAAACCAACACCAACAGCCGCTTCCAAAATGGTACCTGAAAAGCTGACCTTCTCGCCACTCTCTCGCCGCCAAATTGAAGCCGACTTCTCCGGGGGCCACATTACGTCGGACGCCGGATTACTCCTGCTTCGTGAAGTCGATAAACAGCATCGCCTAACACGCCGCTTGGCCGCCGTGCTTCATGATCCCCGCTCACCGGAACAGGTTCGTCATAAGCTCGACACGTTGGTTCGTCAGCGGGTGTTCGGTGTCGCCGCTGGCTATGAAGATTTCAACGACCATGAGGCCCTGCGCTATGATCAGGCCCTTCAGACAGCGCTCGGTGAAGAGGATACGCTGGCAGGCAAGTCGACGCTGTGCCGGGTGGAGCAGAACGCCGATCGGCAAGCAATAGTGAAGGCCCATGAGTTGCTGTGGCATCACTTCATTGAACAGCATGACGAACCACCCAAGGAGATCGTGCTGGACTTTGATGGCACCGACATCCCCGTGCATGGCGAGCAACCCGGCAAGTTCTTTAACCGTTATTACGATCACCACTGCTACTTCCCACTGTATGTCTTCTGTGGGCGCCACTTACTGGTGAGCTATCTGCGCACCAGTGACCGCAGCGACAGCCGCCATAGCTGGGCGATCCTCGCCTTACTGGTACGCTTTATCCGTCAATACTGGCCCGATACGCGCATCGTGTTACGAGGTGATAGCCACTTTTGTCGTCCCCGGATGCTGAACTGGTGTGATCGGCATCACGTCGACTACATCGTGGGAATCGCAAAGAACAGCCGGCTGCTCAAGGAAGTGGACGTCCCCATGATGCTGGTGCGCAAGACCCAATGGCAGGTGGGAGGGAAAGTAGCGGGG
>NZ_JBQTDC010000120.1:0-867 GCF_052353045.1 Halomonas sp. AOP7-B1-5
CCAAGAACTCAACTCCATGCAGGCGTTTTGGCTCGGGCATCTGTATCACGCCTCGGTGCGCGAGATTCCCCTCAGCGAATACGCCTCGCAACAAGAACTTACCTTAGCCGATCTACTGCTCTGGGAAAAACGTTTGAACGTTCGCGGCTTACCGGTGCCACCCCGTCATCGTCCTGCCCGTTTTGTAAAAGTGGCGGTGGCGCCATGATCCGTCCGAGCACTCACCTGACCGTATACCTTTGTCGCGAACCGGTGGACATGCGCAAACAGATCGACGGGCTGGCCTTGTTGGTTCAGGAGGCCATGGAGCTGAACCCGTTTGATAAGGCGTTGTTTGTCTTTGGCAATCGCCAGCGGGATAAAATCAAACTACTGTTCTGGGAGCGTAACGGCTTTGTCGTCTGGTATAAGCGCCTGGAGCGTGAGCGATTCAAGTGGCCAACGCACCTGGACGGTGACGCCGTGACCTTAAGTGGCCAGGAACTGAACTGGCTGCTAGACGGCTATGACCTGAAGGCCATGCAGCCTCATAAAGCATTGAATTTTAAGTGTGTTGGCTGATTTTTTTGCTCCGCTTTTTAATGGTTTTTTGATACACTTCAAGGCATGAAAAGCACCACGCCCCCCGCCCAGGACATCTCCCAACTGCAGCGCCAGGTCAAAGCGCAGCAGCAAGAGATTGCGCAACTTCATCGCCTGATGGAGAAAAAAGAGGCGCAGTGGGAAGCCACCAAACAGTCACTTTATGAGCAGTTCCGCCTGGCATTAGAACGCCAGTTTGGCCCTTCCACGGAAAAGTACGGCATCAAGCAGGGCGATCTGCTGATTAATGAGGCCGAACTCATCGTCGATGACGACGAAGGTGCC
>NZ_JBQTDC010000121.1:0-857 GCF_052353045.1 Halomonas sp. AOP7-B1-5
TTAGAATCTTTTATTATTAATCCATTTTCACACCTGAGAGAAACGGTAAGCTGATCACAAGGCTTTATAGTTTTAAATGAAAAAATCTGCCAATGATCATTGCCGGCTTCACAAATTTTACGAGAAATATTGACGTGGTCTAACTTATTAAATTTATCAGGTACTGACATAGAATAGCCTTTTACCATCGTAGGGTCTTCTATATTATCAAGTTCTTTAATTAGCTCAGCAGGTATCTCTTCCCAATCTCCTGCTTTCGCAGCAACAATGGTTCGGATATGCTCATGACGTTCATCTTCAAACCATACTGGAAGCTCATCAAATTCATTAGCTGTCTTATACATGACATAGTCATAATCATAATCAATTTGTACCCGGTTTTTCTTTTCATCAAAATAAGCAACGCCCTCTATACGCATATGACCTCTATAACAATTATCGAAAAGAGACATTGAATCTTCAACATATTGATCAAAATAATCGTTAATTCCAGAGTAAATTTCTGCAAGTTCTCGTGATGGCTTTAAAACCATTCCAAGCAAGCTCTTTTGTTCCTCACTACTAAGCCTAGTAACAAAATCTTTTGAAATCACTATTTTAATTAACCGTTCTCTTATAAACTTCAAAAACTCTTCTGTCCCTATAGTAAATGAAAATATATTCGCCACAAGAATAGCTATTCCAACACTTGACATAACATTAGCAATTAATTCGATTACAAAAAAATGATTGCTGTGATTCTTTGAAAGTGAAACAAGAGTTATAGAAGAAACAATTAGCAATATTGATATAAAAAACCACCGTGTAAAAAATTTTTGTACTTTCATAGTATTCCTTTGATTATTTTATTCACATAG
>NZ_JBQTDC010000122.1:0-837 GCF_052353045.1 Halomonas sp. AOP7-B1-5
CTGCTAAACGCCCCGCTGATCCACATGGATGAGACCACCCTGCAGGTTAATCAGGAAGAAGGCCGCAAGGCCAGCGCCACCTCGTACATGTGGGTGCAGCGCGGTGGTCCGCCGGGTCAACAGGTCGTGTTGTTCGACTATGACCCCAGTCGTGCCGGGCGTGTGCCCCTACGCTTGTTGGGCGATTACAGTGGCTGCCTGGTCACCGATGGTTATGAAGGCTATGCCGAGGTCGTGCGGCGTAATGACATCACCCATGCTGGATGTTGGGCGCATGCTCGCCGCAAGTTCATCGAGGCTCAGAAAGCGCAGCCGAAAAATAAAACCGGCAAGGCCGGATGGGCGCTGAACCAGATCAGCAAGCTCTATGGCGTTGAAAAACAGGCCAGAGCGCTGGCACCTGCAGCACGCCAGGCGTTACGCGATCAAAAGAGCCGCCCACTGATCACTCAACTGCGCACCTGGCTCGACAAGTCCCAGGCGCAGGTGCTACCCAAAAGCACGCTAGGGAAAGCCCTGCACTATCTGGATGGCCAGTGGCCACGCCTGACCCGCTTCCTTGACGACGGGTGCATCCCGCTGGATAACAATCCGGCCGAAAACGCCATCCGTCCCTTCGTGGTTGGCCGTAAGAACTGGCTGTTCAGCCACACGCCAAGCGGAGCGCAAGCAAGCGCGGCAATCTACAGCCTGATCGAAACGGCCAAAGCCAACGGCCTGTCGCCTTACGGCTACCTGCAGCACGTCTTCGAAACGCTGCCGACGCTGAACGAAGACGATCTCAGTGCACTGTTGCCCTGGCACTGGAAAGAAACCTTACCTACCTGAGAAATGCTT
>NZ_JBQTDC010000123.1:0-676 GCF_052353045.1 Halomonas sp. AOP7-B1-5
GCAGTTGACGATGTTCGTATTATCGCTGAAGGCAGAGACTTTTTCAGAGCCTCCCTATTAAAATAGGTCAAAAATACGTCATGAAGATATTCAAAAAAACCATTCACGGTATATAACTTATAATTAGAATACTCTCTTATTTCACGCAAGCCTCTTATTAACCTTTCATCTATATCTGCTAATCCCAGTAAAAAATATATTCCAGCATATAAAAATACCAGTATGACAAATAAAAACTGAAGTTCGCGAACTGAAGAAAATTTATTTTTTACCAACTTTTCCACAGCATTAACTAAAACAAAAACAAAAACAAATAATATGGCTGATAGAAATAATAATAGAATAAAAGCCCACATCTCATTTTTTGAATAAGGGATCAGTAGCCCGAAGATGAGCACACCACTAGTAAACAAAAAAACTCTTGAATAAGTTTTATTTAAGCCAACCATAAATCCTCATTTAAAACAGATGAAAACAAAATTAACAAGATAAAGTGCTACATTGAGCATTACAAAAATGTGGCACTTTTACACATACAATTAGTTACTTGAACCGTGATAATCTTCTTTGGCAACCATAATATTCACACCGAACCCAGGACTGAGCCAATCGGTAAACCTCACGCGAATTTTTGTCTTATCTTTTTCTATAGAAAACTTATCTTGAACACCATAAA
>NZ_JBQTDC010000124.1:0-659 GCF_052353045.1 Halomonas sp. AOP7-B1-5
CCCTGTGAGAAATCCGGGTTAGGTGAATGATGGTAGTATGAATAGATTAGTGTTGTATCGATCCCTCAACCTATTGATTGATTTTGGTTATTAAACTTCTATCCTATAGCGTTGAGTATTGAAAGTACTATAGCGCAATTCAGCTCAGTGTAGTTGCGAATGAAATATTTATGTGTTGCATCGGTTTTATGCAGCTTAACTGCTCCCTCATCCGTATAAGCCCACATCAATTCATCCGAATTCGTTGTATAGCGCGGGCTGCGATGCGCACAACGTAGGTGCCACGGCGCATTCTTTTCCGGCAATCCCAAGCGAACCGTTACCTTTCCCATCTTCTCGTTGAGCACATCCATAGTGGCCATGAGCTGTTGGCTGCGCTGGCGTTCTTCTTTTGTTTGTGACAAAAGATCAGCGACAAGAAAAATCCCGGCCATTAGATAGCCGGGAACCCATTTTTTATGAATTAAAGTAGTTCAATCATTTTCGGGCGATGTAGTCTGCGCCTCTGTTTCTTCCTCTGGGTCTTCTTCAACTTGCTTAACACGCGGAGCTGGAGCGACCCAGGCTTTTAGGTATTGGCCTGCATAGCGGTAGAAGTCGGGTACTACCTTTTCAAGGTGTTCGATGAAAACACGATTACCCGAAAATTTTGCCCCTAG
>NZ_JBQTDC010000125.1:0-585 GCF_052353045.1 Halomonas sp. AOP7-B1-5
CTAAGTACGGTTTTGTAGAAGCTTACGCCATTCGATTTTTCTAAATAAGACATGCCTAAAAACTGTCATCTTTCTGATGACATATAGATATCTTATATCGCTTAGCTAGTTAGTTAGCTAAGTAGAGATAATGTTTTATTATAAAGCATTGGTTTTAATAGTTTAGTGAAGTATGCCCAAGGGGTTGTTTCATAAATTTTTATTTTGTCTCTCTTTGTAATTAAGTGTTTATTTAATTTGTCGATGAATACTTTTTTTATTCACTAGAGTGGTTTATTAAAGCCATCATCACATTTTTTTCATTGATTTTAGCTAGCCCGACTGATCTGAAAGTCTGGCATTTCTGGTTTTTTTAAAAAAAACCTTGCAAGCCATTAATTTCAATAAAAATTTTATTTAGCTTATATTTAATCTTTTATGATTTAGAAGAAATGTTGGTTTTTTTAATCTTTTTTAACAATAAATTTGAATTAATTTTTTTCTTGAATGCTACTTTTTTTGTATTAAATTAATATTGTCATTATTGATTTATGTCAAAGAGACAGTAGTTAGACGTGATAAGCAGCTCTAATAAGAAGATTCTAG
>NZ_JBQTDC010000126.1:0-551 GCF_052353045.1 Halomonas sp. AOP7-B1-5
TGAATGCTGACCATGTCAGGGATCTGACCACGTCGATCCACTTCGCCACGGCGAGGCTTGCGTGTGGTTTTACCTTGTCGCAAGCAGTGAATCAGTTCCTTGCGAAGGTGGCCAACGGGCAAGGCATAAATGGCCGTGTAGATGGTCTCTCGGCAGACGTAGGCATCGCGCAAATCAGGTAGTTTCATCGTCTTGAGCTTGCCGCTAATTTGTTCAGGAGACAAGCGTCGCCGCAACATATACACGATGAGATCAAACCGCTCGGTGCCTGGCAAAAGCTTACGCGCAGGACGACAGACTACTCGACGCTTTTCTCGCTGACGTTGGGCGTGCCGGGCACAGTAACCGTTCTGGGCCATTTGGTTACGGCGTATTTCACGAGATATGGTTGAAGGAGCTCGCCCTAAGAGCTGGGCAATGTGCCGAAGGCTCATCCCTTGGGCTTGACCCACTTGGATGCTGGCACGTTCTTCAATGCTGAGTTCGAGGTAAGACATGGGACAACACCTTAGCGAAATGCTCAGGTGTTGCACTCAGTTTCTGCGGCCAAG
>NZ_JBQTDC010000127.1:0-549 GCF_052353045.1 Halomonas sp. AOP7-B1-5
GGCGGATGCAGACTCTGAGTGCAACACACTCATTGGATGGTTGATGGGCTTTCATGGTACTTGGCCATCAGCTCGCTCATCACTTCTATCGGACATTTAAAATCAAAGCGTTTTCGAGGCCGCATATTCAGCTCAAAGGCAATGGCATCCAGCTCTTCCTGGCTATGTACTGAAAGGTCTGTTCCTTTCGGTAAATATTGACGGATAAGGCCATTGATATTCTCATTGGCTCCCCGTTGCCAGGGGCTATGGGGATCGCAAAAGTAAATCGCAACACCGGTTTCTTGAGTAATTTTTGCATGGTGTGTCATTTCACGCCCCTGATCATAGGTCATGCTTTTTCGAGCGGTGGTCGGCATTCGGTTCAGAGCAGCACTAAAGCCTGCTACGGCGGATGTGGCGGTGGCATCGTCCATTTTTGCGAGGATCAGATAGCCACTGCTAAGCTCTACCAAGGTGCCTACCGCGGACGCGTTATTCTTACCTTTGATCAGATCGCCTTCCCAGTGGCCGGGCATTTCACGCTTACTGACCTCGGGCGGACGTAAG
>NZ_JBQTDC010000128.1:0-534 GCF_052353045.1 Halomonas sp. AOP7-B1-5
AAGAAGGCCTCGTGGGCGAGTCAGGCTTTGTCAATAATCTGCTTGATACCATCTTGGGACCTAATGGATTACTGGCAGGCCTATCCCTTACAGCTGTGGTTGACCTTGAGCTACAAACGGATCTTCTTGCCAACCTGCTTGGGCCAGACGGCCTATTGGCTGGTCTACTAGGAGCCAACAGCCCGCTAGGTAATCTGTTAGGTGAGGAGGAAGCGCTCGGGGCGTTATTGGGGAATGACGGCATCGTCGGTAACCTGCTGGAAACCTTGCTAGGCGAGGAAGGCGTTCTTAGCGGCCTGCTGGAAGGTGACCCCGAGGGCAGTGAGCTATTGAGTACCCTGCTACAGCCGCTGCTGGGCGAACAGGGGCTGCTGGCCGACCTGCTGGGTAACGAGGCGTTGGAAGGTGACTTGCTGAACGACCTGCTCGACGGTTTGCTAGGCCAAGGTGGCCTGCTGTCGGGTCTGATCGGTACCGGTGGGGTGCTGGAAGGCCTGCTGGGTGAAGGTGACGAAGGTCTGCTTGATGGCCTGT
>NZ_JBQTDC010000129.1:0-522 GCF_052353045.1 Halomonas sp. AOP7-B1-5
TCAGATGAGGCGCCCGCTGACGTCGCCGATGGCGACGCTTCTGCAACGCCGTCTGATAATGTCGCACCTTCGGCCAACAAGCGTACCCGCGGCGGACGCGTCGCCTTGCCGCCTGAGCTGCCTCGTGTCGAGGTGGTGCATACGCTGGACGCTACCGAGCGTTGTTGTGCCGAAGACGGCGCCGAGCTTAAGGTCATCGGTGAAGAGGTCAGTGAAGAACTTCATGTTGTGCCCGCACGGGTAGAAGTGATCCGTCATGTGAGGCGTAAATACGCCTGCCCAACCTGTGAAGGAAACGTCAAGACCGTCCCGGCACCGGCCAAGCTGCTGCCCAAGAGCAATGCCAGTGCCACCTTACTGGCCTATGTCGCTACCGCGAAGTACCAGGATGCCTTGCCGCTTTACCGGCAGAGCCAGATATTTACCCGCCACGGTGCCCATCTGCCTCGGAATACACTGGCACGCTGGATGGTGCAGACCGGTGAGCGCCTCTTGCCGCTGATCGAGACGCTGCGTAAGCAG
>NZ_JBQTDC010000130.1:0-522 GCF_052353045.1 Halomonas sp. AOP7-B1-5
TTGCTTACGCAGCGTCTCGATCAGCGGCAAGAGGCGCTCACCGGTCTGCACCATCCAGCGTGCCAGTGTATTTCGAGGCAGATGGGCACCGTGGCGGGTAAAGATCTGGCTCTGCCGGTAAAGCGGCAAGGCATCCTGGTACTTCGCGGTAGCGACATAGGCCAGTAAGGTGGCACTGGCATTGCTCTTGGGCAGCAGCTTGGCCGGTGCCGGGGCGGTCTTGACGTTTCCTTCGCAGATTGGGCAGGCGTATTTACGCCTCACATGACGGATCACTTCTACCCGTGCGGGCACAACATGAAGTTCTTCACTGACCTCTTCACCGATGACCTTAAGCTCGGTGCCGTCTTCGGCACAACAACGCTCGGTAGCGTCCAGCGTATGCACCACCTCGACACGAGGCAGTTCAGGCGGCAAGGCGACGCGTCCGCCGCGGGTACGCTTGTTGGCCGAAGGTGCGACATTATCAGGCGGCGTTGCAGAAGCGTCGCCATCGGCGACGTCAGCGGGCGCCTCATCTGC
>NZ_JBQTDC010000131.1:0-521 GCF_052353045.1 Halomonas sp. AOP7-B1-5
CTTGCAGGGCGCGGAAGCTCATCCGGCCCAGGGCATCGTACTGGTACTGCTGGCCGCCGTTGGCCTGCGCGCCGCGCAGGGTGAGATGGTCCAACTGGCCGAGGTTCGTATAACCGCGCTCTAGAATCAGCGGTTGCGTCTGGTCGCCACTGCCGAGGCTGACGCGGCGCTGAGTCTCGCGGTGTAGGGCGTCGGGCTCCAGGGCGATGTCCAGGTTCAGGTCCGGCGCGCTCAACCCGTGCAGGTGGCCGCTGCCGTAGGTGTGCCAGTTCAGCGCGGGAAGGTCGCCAAACTGGCTCGCTTGCGGGGCGCCGTTGGCGGTAAGGGTGTGGTGTTGCTGCCACTGCCAGGGGCTTCCGCCTTCGAGACCTACGTGGCGCTGCTGTTCGCCGGTCAGCCGTTGAGCGTGGTCGTAGCTGAACGTTACTTCGCCATGGTCGTTGGTCACACTCATTAGTTGGCCGTTGGCGCCCCAGCGGTACTGCTCTTGACTTGCCGGGGTTTGCTCGGTGGCGGGCAAG
>NZ_JBQTDC010000132.1:0-485 GCF_052353045.1 Halomonas sp. AOP7-B1-5
CTTGTACGACGTCATCCTCATGCTGACTAGCGGTAATAAACAGAATCGGGCCTTTCCAGCCGTCATGCTGACGAAGGTGACTAACAACGTCCATGCCACAGCCATCGGGTAAGCGCCAATCAATGATAAGAAAATCGAATAATTGCTGCTGAGTGCTTCTTCGTAGTTCATTGGATCGACCAAACAATGACACCTCATATCCAGCCGAGAGCAAGCACTGTTTTATAAACTGTTGTTGATCCAGATCATCCTCAAGTACACCAATATGCATGGATTAATACCTATCCCCGCTATTTAAGCACTCTTTAACTATGTCGTTATAAACATTGTAAATTACGCAGCAACGTTAGCTAATTAGAGTTTATAGTACCTCCTTGACACAAAGTTTCACAGTTAGCCTTTAGGAGGCCGCTATATACTCAACCTTCAATCAACATGTCTTCTTGGGAGGGGCTTAATCATGGTTCGATATGTAGTTGTCCTAG
>NZ_JBQTDC010000133.1:0-461 GCF_052353045.1 Halomonas sp. AOP7-B1-5
GT
Organism: Halomonas sp. AOP7-B1-5; assembly: GCF_052353045.1. NCBI lineage: Bacteria > Pseudomonadati > Pseudomonadota > Gammaproteobacteria > Oceanospirillales > Halomonadaceae > Halomonas > Halomonas sp. AOP7-B1-5. The sequence continues at coordinate 3 of NZ_JBQTDC010000133.1, forward strand.
AGAAGCCATAACAAGTGAACAGTTAGTACTGAAGTCATTGCCGAACCAGAAAGAGAAAGGCATCCACGGCACTCACCCCATCCATGGCGCTTTCTATAAGCTGGCTAAAACGCAAAGCGATATAGCAGGGCTTAATGATCGTCTGCATTTACTGGCGCACATCATCAATGCGGCACTTCACTGGCGCAACGACATACAAGACCTTGAAGCCAACCAAGGTTTTACTGAGCAGCGTAAAAAACGCCTCACGCAGACGACTTACCTCAAAAACCTAGAGGCTGCTTGCAAAGTCGCAAGGCGTATTGATGCTGAGTGGCTGGAATTACTGACCCCTTTCGATCGGCCGACAGAGCAACTGCTTAAATGGTGTGATAGGTACCAAGCAGACGGAGAAAAACAACAGCAAGAAAGTTATCTCAAGGAGTTAGGTCGTTTCTTTGCCTACGCTCTAAATCGTCG
>NZ_JBQTDC010000134.1:0-440 GCF_052353045.1 Halomonas sp. AOP7-B1-5
TATTAAAGACTTGCGATTGGCATGATTTGCCATTTGGTAATTTAATGGCTACTCCTGAAGATGGTTACCCTATTGCAAAATTTACTTACTTAGAAGATGGTTTTTACCAAGTGGTTCAAGCGATTAAAAAAATTCTAAAAGAACTTGGTGCTGTTTCTCACAGCGATGCGCAAGTTGAGGGTATAAATAATTTTGTACCTCCAACAGCACATAGCACTCAACGAAGTAGTAATCTAGCCTGGATTTCTCATAGTACCTCAGCCAGTACCGCACTCAGGCTGTAACACCGCTAAACACCTACTGGCTCGACTTACATCGGCTACTTTTTAACCACTTTCCGTCCTTCAGACACACTTCCCCCTTTCCCCCATTGCGTCGGGCCGGGGGCGCCCGAGCAGTCAGTTCGGCACCAACCGCCTGACCAGATCGGATAGCGCCGT
>NZ_JBQTDC010000135.1:0-425 GCF_052353045.1 Halomonas sp. AOP7-B1-5
GCCCAGCGCACGGTACTGGCAACGGATAATTCGATTTACCAGCGCTTGCCCCAGGCGGTGGTCTTTCCTCGTCATGCTGAGGACCTGGAGCGTCTTGCCAAGCTGGCGGCCGAGATGCCTTACCGCGAAGTAGTACTTACCCCACGCGGCGGCGGCACCGGCACCAACGGCCAATCGCTGACCGACGGTATCGTGGTGGATGTTTCCCGGCATATGAATCAGGTACTGGAGATTGATGTGGAGGCCCGCCGGGTGCGGGTACAGGCCGGGGTCGTGAAAGACCAGTTGAACGCCGCGCTAAAACCCCATGGCCTGTTCTTTGCCCCGGAGCTCTCCACCTCCAACCGCGCCACCCTCGGCGGCATGATCTCTACCGACGCCAGCGGCCAGGGCAGCTGCGCCTACGGTAAAACCCGCGATCACGT
>NZ_JBQTDC010000136.1:0-421 GCF_052353045.1 Halomonas sp. AOP7-B1-5
TTGGAGCGCCTGCGGCTGGGTATCTGAAGAGCCTGCCATCAACGCTTTGGCGTCGCGCAGGGCCTCCATAAAGCTTGGATAGCGCACGTTGACCAGCGTGGCGTACTTGGGGATCGGCAGCACGTTAAGAACGGCTTCATTCAGAAACCCCAGCGAGCCTTCCGAGCCGCACAGCAGGCTATTGAGGTTAAGTTGGCCGGCGTCGTCGCGCAGGTGGGCCAGGTCGTAGCCGGTCAGGCAGCGGTTCAGCGGCGGAAAGGTCGCCTCAATCAGCGCGCGCTGTTGGTCGATAATGGCCGTGGCCGTCTGGTGAACACGACCGACGATGCCCGCCTGCTGGCAGGCGTGTTGCTCATCCTCGGCACTCAGCGCCCGGCTATGTAGATGTTGGCCACCGAGCAGCACCGTGTCGAGTTCCAGC
>NZ_JBQTDC010000137.1:0-415 GCF_052353045.1 Halomonas sp. AOP7-B1-5
CAACCAACATAATGGTGGAGCCAAGCGGGATCGAACCGCTGACCTCCTGCGTGCAAGGCAGGCGCTCTCCCAGCTGAGCTATGGCCCCATCTATCTAACAACTATCTCAAAACCACTTCCGGGTAATTTTATTCAAGACAAGGCATTTTATTGCGAAGCATAGCCTGCTATGCGAGCTATAAAATAACGCAGTGTTGGATAAAATTTGGTGGGTCTGGGCAGACTTGAACTGCCGACCTCACCCTTATCAGGGGTGCGCTCTAACCAACTGAGCTACAGACCCGGTTTACTACCGCCTCAAAGGCGTTGCTAGCTAGCCGACCTCACCCTCCTCTCCATTAAGGTCAGGGGTGCGCTCTAACCAACTGAACTACAGACCCAAGAGGGGATCGTGCTTAAACCGTTTGCTCTATGA
>NZ_JBQTDC010000138.1:0-397 GCF_052353045.1 Halomonas sp. AOP7-B1-5
CTCGGCATTTGCCATCAACGCCTTGGCGTCGCGCAGGGCTGCCATAAAGCTTGGGTAGCGCACGTTGACCAGCGTGGCGTACTGGGGAATCGGCAGCACGTTAAGAACGGCTTCATTCAGAAACCCCAGCGAGCCTTCCGAGCCGCACAGCAGGCTATTGAGGTTAAGCTGGCCGGCGGCGTCGCGTAAGTGGGCCAGGTCGTAGCCGGTCAGGCAGCGGTTCAGCGGCGGAAAGGTCGCCTCAATCAGCGCGCGCTGTTGGTCAATAATGGCCGTGGCCGTCTGGTGAACACGACCGACGATGCCCGCCTGCTGGCAGGCGTGTTGCTCATCCTCGGCACTCAGCGCGCGGCTCTGTAGATGTTGGCCACCGAGCAGCACCGTGTCGAGTTCCAGT
>NZ_JBQTDC010000139.1:0-376 GCF_052353045.1 Halomonas sp. AOP7-B1-5
TGATGGATTCGTATGCTGCAAAGGAGTATATAAAATATTATGGTGAATCTAGTTACAATAAGCTGATTTGATATTTAAAGGAGTTAATTGTGGCTAAACTTGTTTTTTCATACTCTCATGCAGATGAAGAGTTAAGGAATGAATTAGAAAAACACTTGATGCCTTTAAAAAGGCTGGGTTTAATTGATACTTGGCATGATCGAAGGATTACAGCAGGAGCTGAATTGCATGGCGAGATAAATCATCACTTTGAAGATTGTAATATTATTCTATTATTGGTTAGTCCCGACTTTATTAATTCAGACTATTGCTACGATGTTGAAGTTAAACATGCTCTTGAACGGCATGCTAAAGGAGAGGCGCGCGTCATTCCTGT
>NZ_JBQTDC010000140.1:0-376 GCF_052353045.1 Halomonas sp. AOP7-B1-5
GGGTAATAACGGGCTACCTTCTTCTCCAACTGCGTCCAGGGGATCAGCTTGTCCATCCGCTCCAGAAAGAGTTCGCGGCGGGTCTTTCGCTTCTTGTTCTGGTACTCGGCTTCTGAGAAGGTGATTTGATCCATGGCAGCACTGAATCCTATGCAGTTGACGATAGCCGTATTATCGCTGATGGCAGTGACTTTTTCAGAGCTTCCTTAGTTATCCTTTTAGCGCCCGGTGTGTGGTTTAAGCACCGGGCGTTTTATTTGCAGCTATTTCTGAATCGCTACCTAACTCTTTATCCCATCTGGATTTTGTAGAGCAAAGAGCGAACTTATCGTTAACCTGCTAAACAAGATGTCATGTACTAGACTGACTTACTTAG
>NZ_JBQTDC010000141.1:0-342 GCF_052353045.1 Halomonas sp. AOP7-B1-5
AAAACCTCGTACTTTTAGTTACATATAGCACTTAAAAATGTGTAATTTGTGTGTTTTTCGCCAACAAAGCCCGCTGAACAGTGGGCGATTCCGCACAGGTGGATAGTATAAATCGTGTAGGCTGTGTCGCCGTGCTAGGCAGTCAGCGCAGGGCTATCGGTGCCTCTGTTGCCTCCTGCCAAACAAGGGGTTTTCGTGGCAGCCGTTATTACACACGATTCTACACAGTGTGTATTTTCGCCCTCCGTGGCGAAGTCACCGCCACCGCTGGCTTTCAGGCATTCACTCACTCGCTTACACACATTTTGCTATATAGAACTTCTAGTGCGAGGATGGATAGCG
>NZ_JBQTDC010000142.1:0-303 GCF_052353045.1 Halomonas sp. AOP7-B1-5
AACCAACATAATGGTGGAGCCAAGCGGGATCGAACCGCTGACCTCCTGCGTGCAAGGCAGGCGCTCTCCCAGCTGAGCTATGGCCCCATTTTAGACACTTACCTCTCGGAATTTTATTCATCACAAGGCATTTTATGGCGAAGCATAGCCTGCTATGCGAGTCATAAAATAACGCAGAGATGGATAAAATTTGGTGGGTCTGGGCAGACTTGAACTGCCGACCTCACCCTTATCAGGGGTGCGCTCTAACCAACTGAGCTACAGACCCAAGAGGGGATCGTGCTTAAACCGTTTGCTCTATGA
>NZ_JBQTDC010000143.1:0-267 GCF_052353045.1 Halomonas sp. AOP7-B1-5
ACGTTCCGCTTCCAGTATCAAGCCCGCTCCTGGAAATACCCACGCTGGGTGGTGGCCCGCCTAGAAGAAGGTGAGTTAGGCTCTAATCCCCGGTTTATCATCAGCTCTCGTTACGATGACGGCTTCAAGCTTTACTACGAGCAGTACTGTGCCCGGGGTGACATGGAGAACCGGATCAAGGATCAACAACTGAGCCTGTTTGCTGACCGGACCTCCAGCACGCACTGGTGGGCCAATCAGTGGCGGCTGATCTTGTCGGGCTTCGCT
>NZ_JBQTDC010000144.1:0-249 GCF_052353045.1 Halomonas sp. AOP7-B1-5
CGCTTGAGAAGATGTGGTTAGTGGCGCGTTTACAAGACCGTCGCTAGCATGATGGCGGTTTCAGCCGTCAATGCTCGCTTGTTATTGCAGAGTTCGTTGACCAGGCGGGGCGCCGTACCCATCTGACGAGCAAGCGCCGATTGGGTAAGCTCCAGCGGCTCAAGGAATTCAAGTGTTAGCATCTCACCAACAGTGGTGGGCTTCGGCTCTGTCATCATCATGGCGTCACCTATAGGTGTGCGGGTCTAG
>NZ_JBQTDC010000145.1:0-243 GCF_052353045.1 Halomonas sp. AOP7-B1-5
TGGGTAACGACGGCGTTGTTGCTAACCTGCTCGACACGGTGGTAGGCGAGAATGGTCTGCTGGGTAACCTGACCGAAGGCGACCTGTTGGGCGGCGAAGGTGGCTTACTGGGTGAGCAGGGTCTAGTGGGCAGTCTGCTGGATACCGTGGCGGGCCCGAACGGCCTGTTGAGTGGCTTGCTCACCACCACGCCGGTGGACGGTGAGCAAGTCACCGGTCTGCTGGATGGCCTACTGGGTGAAA
>NZ_JBQTDC010000146.1:0-220 GCF_052353045.1 Halomonas sp. AOP7-B1-5
TTCTTCCTTATAGAGCGTTTGATAATACCAGCATGTTATCTTGCCTCTTTGGAATAGCCAATTGCACAACCAGGCTTCCAGAGGAAGGCTTTGCGAACATATATCTCTGAACGTGGCGTGGCCAAGTAATCGGTAAGAATTACTACTCAAGTATATCCATCAACACCACGCTACCGCAGACGCTAAGCGATTACCCCGTGGCTTACTTTCTCACTGCATC
>NZ_JBQTDC010000147.1:0-214 GCF_052353045.1 Halomonas sp. AOP7-B1-5
CTAGGGCTTAAGAAACTTGTTTTTAAGACAGTTCTCAGAAAGAATCATATCCAAGAATATGAAATGAGGGGTGATAAGGTTGTTAAAGGTCTGTTTTGTGTCTATGACGATGCGGAATTAAATAGAGATCTGATTTTACTACCTCCTGAGCTCCGAGCGAGAGGTGATAAAGAGTGTAGAAAAAGGCTTGTTTGTGACTATATATCAGGCATGA
>NZ_JBQTDC010000148.1:0-203 GCF_052353045.1 Halomonas sp. AOP7-B1-5
GCGCAACTATCCGATCTCGTCAGGCGGTTGGTGCCGAACTGAATGCTCGGGCTCCCCCGGCCCGACGCAATGGGGGAAAGGGGGAAGTGTGTCTTAACGACGGAAAGTGGTTAAAAAGTAGGCAATTTAAGATGTACCAATAGGTTTTTAATAGCATGGCGGCCTGGGTGCGGTACTTGCTGAGGTGCTATGAGAAATCCGGG